>JANOGZ010000953.1:0-2880 GCA_031406255.1 Pyrinomonadaceae bacterium
GTATCGAGCAGCAGAGGGCAGATATGCGCACCACGAAAAGCCTAACAACGGCATGCACCCGACCCGCAATCAGCGGGCCTCTTAAATTCAAGGGCAGCAGCGGGCGGGTGATGCCGGGCGTTAGGCGCTTCGCATCTAGGAACATATAATGCGGTGTATGTCTACAGTCTCTCAAACTGCGGTAGCAACCCTTACCGAAACATCTTTCGCGCAGGGACTAGAATATCTTTCCCATCATGACCCAGACTTGGCACAAATCTTCAACCGCCTCGGCGCTCCTCCGATGTGGTCTCGTGAGCCAGGATTTCCTACTCTTATACACATCATTCTTGAACAACAGGTCTCGGTTGCCTCGGCAAGGGCAGCTTATGATCGGTTGCTTGCCGCGGCTTCACCGCTCACTCCGCAGCGGTTTCTTGAGCTTGACGATGATTGCCTGAAGATGATTGGCTTTAGCCGTCAGAAGATTACCTATGGGAGACATCTGGCGCAATCTATAATTAGTGGTCACCTCAGCCTAGAAACACTGAGCATGATGGATAACGCTGCTGTGAAGTCTGAGTTGATGAAAGTTAAAGGGGTTGGGTCTTGGACGGCAGACATTTATCTGCTGATGGCGCTCGGCAGGAGCGATGCATGGCCGTCTGGAGATTTAGCATTAGCTGTGGCAGTAAGGGAGGCTAAACATCTCAGTACACATCCTACGGCGGAAGTACTTGAAGCTGTTAGTAAGGTATGGCGTCCGTGGAGGGCAGTGGCGGCGCGGTTGTTATGGCACTATTATCTGAGTAGGGCAGCGCCTAACAAGCTAACTGAGGGTCTCGTGTCAAGCGATTTCTTCACCTTCTGCCATCGCCGGGACTAACGCCGACCCTTTCTTCCGCAAGCATTCCACATACCTCGCCTCCGAATATTTCGTTCTCGCCTGCCAGCACTTCCAGATGATCCTGATCCACTTGTAAGCGAGTGCGCGCACCGCTGCCTGATGACTTTTACCCTTCGCCTTCTGTGCCATGTAAAACGCCTTCGCCCACTCCGAGTGTCTGATTGATTCTCCGGCGTACTCGACGAACGCCTGGCGCAAGAACTTCGGGCAGAAGTAGCGCCACCTCGTCCATGATGACTTGCCGCTGCGCTCGACGACGGGTGCGACGCCACTAAACCTGAGCAACTCATCGGCACTCGCCCACCGCTCCCTGTTCGACCCTATCGCCGTCAGCAACCGCGACGCATAGACTTTGCCAGCACCGGGTAAGGAAGCGAACAACTCGAAGTCTTCGTGTGCTTGGCATAACGCTTCGATCTCCTGGTCGAACTCTTTGACAGTGGCCAAGGTCGTCTGCATCTGCGCGGCAAGCGCCTTGACCATCAGTACCGAAGCATTAATGACGGCACGGTCTGTGGTCAGCGGCACAGCTCCTTTGATCGAGTCGAGGCGCACTCCGAGCGTCGCTTTACGACGTGAGTTGTGCTCGCGGAAAAACTTCTCTAAGCTCGCCCGGCGCACACCCTTCAAAGCGTCCAGTGAAGACCAGCGCAGCAGGAAGTCGCAGACCATCTCGGTGCGAATGTCAGGGAACCACGCTAATACTTGAGGAAAGTAACCCTTCAAGAGAGCCGTCAGCCGGTTGCTGATCCTCGTCTGGTCGCCGACTAAACGTCGCCGGTGCTCGACGAGGAGTTGCAGTGTGCGCGTCCGCTCGTCGTCAGGCAGCCACGTCTTCAGACGCTCCCGGTGATGGATGAGCAACTCGACGAGATGCTCGGCATCCCTCGGATCATCCTTCGCGCGTGACGGGGAGAAAGCTTCGCGGAATCTGGCGAGCGTCTTCGGGTTGATGGGGTACAAGATGAGGAAGTCGTACTTGAGCAAGGCGTAAATGAGCGGCCCACGCGACTGCTCCAGGCAGACCGCGACCTTTGCGCCGCCGAAGCGTGTGCGTAAGCCGAGTGCCCATTCAGTAAGGGCTTCGGGCGTCTGCTTGATGACGGATAGTTCTTGCGCGCCGGTCGCCGTGTCAACAAGGCAGATGTCGTGCTTTTTGTCCGACCAGTCGATGCCGATGAGCGCGGCGAACTGTAGAGGATGTTCCATGATGTTCTCCTTGCCTTAAAGTAAGATCAGGGTCACGAACAGGATGGGACATGCTGGCTTTCACTCAGGCGAAGAACTTATAGTAGAGCCGTTCACCAAGCGACGGTAACTGAGTATTCGTTAGGTGAGCGAAAGCGCCGGGCGGGTGTGCGGCACGCTTGTTACAGGCATCGCAACTGCCGTTCATTCGAGAGTCGTCACACCGGCCCGGCATGTCCCATCTGCGCCGTAAAGATTACAGCGCAGATGACCCGCGTACACCTATAAGTCATTGGAGCGGACGCGCATCAAGCAGACTCTTTAAAGGCTGTGTTGCAAACATCATCTCTGGTCTATAATCCGTCCGACTGTGCATCCCTGTAACCCTTCGAGATCTGACCCGTGAAGCATAATTCATCTCCCTTCAAATGGCGCCACTTCGAGCCCACAATCATCCTCCTGTGCGTCCGTTGGTACTGCAGATACGCACTCAGCTATCGCGACCTGGAAGTGATGATGCGGGAGCGCGGCCTCTCGGTCGATCATGTCACCATCTTCAGATGGGTCCAGGCTTACGCCCCGGAGATTAACAAACGAATACGTCCTCATCTGAAAATGGCAGGTACCTCCTATCGCATCGACGAAACATACGTGAAGGTCGGCAAGCAGTGGAAGTATCTCTATCGCGCCCTTGATAAAGACGGGAACACGATCGAGTTCATGCTCAGTGCAAAACGCGACATTTTCGCGGTCAAACGCTTTTTCAAGAAGCTGATGAGAGCTGACCATCGGAGATTGCCGTTCTC
>JANOGZ010000943.1:0-1374 GCA_031406255.1 Pyrinomonadaceae bacterium
ATGATAACGATTCTCACGGAGCTGTTCGTGGCGGCGGTGTAGTTGCCGTTACCGGCAAATGAAGCGTTGATGGTATAAACGCCGGGATTGACCGGGGCCACCCCGGTAGTATTACCCGTCGAGTCGGTATAAGTGAAAACCGGTGTGCCGAGATTCTCACTGTTAACACCCGTGACTGATCCGGTCGCCGGATGCGGTTTGCCGTCAAACTCGAACTCGCCACCCGTGACGTTGACCGTCGGCGTCGCTTTGGCGACAGTGAGGTTGGCTGCGCCGCTGCTGGCGTTGTAAATCTCATCGCCATTATGCGTGGCGACGACGCCATTGAGGTACGTGCCGGCGTTGATGCCAGACAGACTGACGCCGTTTAGCGTCGCCACGCCGTCGCTATCCGTCGTCGCACTTCCGATACTCTTACCGTTGAGCGTGAAGTCGATCAGCCTGCTCGCCACGGGCGTGCCGCGCGAGATCAGTGTCGCCGATAGATTGGTGGTTCCACCGAAGGTGCCGCTGGCGGTCTTCACGGCAAGTGAAGTCGGTGCCATGAACGGCTGATCCGTGATCTGGACGTCATCCACCGAGGCGTTGAAAATACCCACGTTCTGCGCTGTGGCGAAGCGCAGGCGGATGGTCCTGCCGGCGAACTCAGTGACGTCGAAATTGATGCGGGTCGGGCCGAGGTTAGGCGGATCACCTCTCTTTGTCTGATATACATTGGCGAGGACATCATGGGGTGAGACGGAAGTAATGGGAGCCGCCGGATCCACAATATCGACCCGGAACTGTTGGTTCGGAAAGACGAGCCTGCTCAGCGTTGACACACGCAGCCATGCCGGCTGGATATCATCGACCGAATTGATGGTAAGACGCTGCTGGCCGGTGCCGCTGGCATTCATTATGTAAATCTCTGAATTGCCGTTGCGGGTGCTTCTGAACACGATCCTTCGGCCGTCGGGCGAGAAAGAGGGCTCGCTATCGTTCGCTAAGTTGGTTGTCAGACGCGTCTGTTTTTTCTCGACGGTCTTCTCATCCAGCACGGTGTCTACATCCAACACATAAATCTCTTGGTTGCCGTCGCGGTTGCTCGTGAATGTGATCTGCTTGCCGTCAGGCGAATAAGCTGGTTCGCTGTCATCGGCAGGAGGTCGGCCTGCCTTTCCATCGTCGGTGAATCTGATTACGCCTGCACCGTCGGCGTTCATCACATACATCTCTTGGTTGCCGTCGCGATCGCTCGCGAATGCGATCTTCGTACCATCGGGCGAAAAGCGGGGCTGAACGTCGCTCGCCGTATTCGTAGTCAGCCGTGTCTGATTGCCCCCGTCAAAATCCATCACGTAGATTTCCTGGTTGCCGTCGCGATTGCTGACGAAC
>JANOGZ010000995.1:0-3650 GCA_031406255.1 Pyrinomonadaceae bacterium
ACTGCATACCTTCGACGACTTCCAAAGCCGTTTCCATCGTCTTTGATTCTTCGACGGTAATGACGCCGTCTTTACCGACCTGTTTCATCGCTTCAGCGATGAGTTCGCCGATGGTCCGGTCGCCGTTGGCGGAGATCGTCCCAACCTGCGCAATCATGTCGCCTTTAACAGGCTTCGACAGCCGCTCGATCTCTTTCACCGCGCGCTCGACGGCTTTGTCAATACCGCGCTTCAAGGCCATCGGATTGGCGCCCGCCGCCACGGTCTTGACGCCTTCGCGGAAGATCGCCTGCGCCAGCACGGTCGCCGTGGTCGTGCCGTCGCCAGCGACATCGGAAGTCTTTGATGCCACTTCGCGCACCATCTGTGCGCCCATGTTTTCGAGAGAATCTTTCAACTCAATCTCTTTCGCCACCGTCACACCATCTTTGGTGATCGTCGGCGAGCCAAATTTCTTGTCGAGGACGACGTTGCGGCCCTTCGGACCAAGTGTGATCTTAACCGCGTCGGCGAGTTGATTGACGCCGCGCAAAATCGCCGCGCGCGACTCCTCACCATGAATCACTTGCTTTGCCATTTTCGCTTTCTTCTCCTAACTTGATGTGTATGATTGTTTTCATCCATTACAAAAGCGGCCGGAGTTTTATAGAAACTACTTGCCGCTTTTCTTGCCGCTTTGTCCAGTTGCCGCACCCGCGCGCTCGATAATTCCGAGAATTTCGTCTTCGCGCATGATCAAGTATTCCTCGTTGTCAATCTTGATCTCGGAACCGCTGTACTTGCCAAACAACACGCGGTCACCGACACGGACATCGAGGGTCTGGCGCGAGCCGTCCTCTTTATACTTACCTTCGCCAGCGGCGATCACTTCGCCCTCCTGCGGTTTCTCTTTCGCCGTGTCGGGGATGATAATGCCGCCACGTACCTGCTCGGATTCCTCAATGCGTCGTACGATCACACGATCATGCAAGGGTTTGATGTTTGTTGCCATACTGCTCCTTTCTGAAGTTCACCAATTCAATGGTGAGATTTTGATTGCCTGAGTTACGTATTGCCGCGAGGTTATTAATGGTGTAGCACTCTCTTCTGACGAGTGCTGAGATCAGAGGCGCAAAATTTCCGTCCCCCGTCGGCGATAAAATACCTTAAGCCTTAGCACTCTGTAAAAGCGAGTGCTAAGAATATAGTGGTTGGCGCATAGTTGTCAACAGGATGCGAAGGCTGAAGGCTAGCGGGAACGTCGAGCAGATAATTTAACGACCCGTTCCTGTGTGCGGTATCCGGCGACGCGCTTGGAAAGCGTGTTGCGATGGATGCCCAGTGAGACGGCGGTGCGCGAAAGATGATCTTTGTGGCGGAGGAGGGCTTTTTGTATATACAGCTTTTCGAATTCCGCAAGTGCTTCATCCAGCATGATTTGGCCGTCCAGCATTTCGTCGATTAGCGCCTCAAGGCGGTTGCGCATCTGCATAGGTTTCTCCCGCGCCAATGTTGTAAAAACACCAAAAATTCCCTGCAGATTCCCTAGAGCTAGGATAGATTCAAGCGGTCAAGCGTCGATATTCCGTGATAAAGCGTGCCCGCACATCCGAAGAAGTGCATATGGCCAGGACCTTGGCTCCTCTGGCAAGGATAGGGGCCGTACGCGCCTCCGCAACCGCGCTGAGACGTACGGGAAAAGCTACCAAACCGAGGTAAATCACCGAGCACACAGCGAGGCCGCGAACAAGACCGAAAGCCGCTCCAAGCGCATGATCAAACCATTCCAGACGCGTTCGCCGCAGCCCACCCCTGACCAACCCGCCGGCGACTAATCCAATAATGAACGCGAACCCCACGATCAAGAGAAACCCGGCTGCGCTAGCCACATCGGGCGCGTCAACGACGCCCAGCGCGCGTAAAAGCGCGCCGGCCATGGCGTAGCCCCGCGCGGCAAAAATAATTCCGAGGATCAGTGCGAGGCCCGTGATCGCGGCGCGCACCAGCCCGCGCAGGGCACCCGCAACCACCGATGCTGCGATCAGCGCAAGCACGACAAAGTCAAAGATGGTCATCAGATTGTAAAATTTAAGAGTGCCGCTTTGCGCTTTCAAATCCTAAATGCAAATCAAAATCTAAAATCCTATAGCTCACTGCCTGTAAGCAAGCGATAAGCTTCCAGGTAACGTGCGGTGGTCGCGGCGGCCACTTCGGGCGGAAGCGACGGAGCCGGCGGGCGCTTATCCCAGGCGAGCGTTTCCAGATAATTACGTACGAACTGCTTGTCGTAAGAGAGTTGCGCGCTGCCCGGCTGATAAGCGTCAGCTGGCCAAAATCGCGAGGAGTCGGGGGTCAACACCTCATCAATCAAAAGAATACGACCGGCCTGGTCGCGTCCGAATTCGAATTTTGTATCTGCGATAATGATGCCACGAGAGCGCGCATAAGTTTCCGCTTCTTTGTAGAGCGCAAGCGAGCGGTCGCGCAAAATCTGCGTCAACTCCGCGCCCACCAGATGGCTCATGCGCTCTTCGCTAATGTTTTCATCGTGGCCCTGCTCGGCCTTTGTGGCGGGCGTAAAGATCGGTTCCGGTAGTCTGTCTGATTCACGCAGAGATGCGGTTAATCGATGACCGCACACTTCACCCGTACTCTGGTAATCCTTCCAGCCTGATCCGGCGAGGTAACCACGGACCACGCATTCAACGGGAAAGACCTGGGTCCGCTGCACCAGCATCACGCGTCCGCGCAAATTTTGAGCATGTCGGCGGACGCTTTCGGGCATTCTCTCGATGTCTGTCGTCACCAGGTGATGTGGGGCGGCATTACCCAATCGCTCGAACCAGAAACGCGACAGCGCTGTCAAGACCTCGCCCTTGCGTGCGATCTGCGTTGGCAAAATACAATCGAATGCTGAGATGCGATCCGTCGCCACGATTAACAGATGCTCGTCGTCTACTTTGTAGACATCGCGAACCTTGCCGCGTCGCATCAACTGGAGATCAGTCAAGGCCGTCTCGGTTACGATCTTCACGCCAGGCATTATGGTTCGCTCTTGATGATAGCTTAGTGTGTTTAAACGATGCACCAGTAGAAGAGGCGAGCCGAGATTGTGCTCGCGCGTCACAATGCTTGTCAAGGAAAGTAGAACGTAAGGCGGAAGAAGAGAGGTGAGGCATCTGTGAAGCGCATCGCTTATGGATCAGAGCCTTGAATCACTGGAAGTTCCTCAGCCAGCAACCGTCTCAGACGGACTGCGCCGGTGATCTCGCTACTGGCAAGGTGATATCCGATCTCAGAGGCGCTCCACTTGCCGGGCGGTGGATGATCTGTCAAATATTCCGGCGCCCATCCGTCGGGGCCCTGCCATACTTCCTCCGGCCCCGCCTCATATCTGTTCGAGCAGTTTTTGCCTTTTCGCATGGATCGTCCGGCGCCTATCCGGAACCCCTCTCGCGGGAACCTGCGAAGCATTATAGACAAGCCTAAATTTCAACCGCAATTACCGTAAACCCTTCATACAGTTAGATATTACCTGAGACGGGAGCTTTTAAAGCCCGACCCCTCTAATGACGTGTGTGAGGCTCTTCACCTTCTTTCGGTGCGCTCGTCAAAGACCTTGAGACCGCACGTTCGGAAACCGCAAAGCGAAAACATCCTTTAGGCCCTTT
>JANOGZ010001042.1:0-1409 GCA_031406255.1 Pyrinomonadaceae bacterium
GACCGCGCCTGGCTGCGCCTCCACTTCGGCATTGCTAAAACACAAGAGCACCTTAATTATGCTCATGCCCTTCCGAGCCTTTTCAGACGCGAGCGAGCGCACGGCGCCCGTGCGGTCGAGTTGCACATTCCTTCAGCCAACGAATAAGTCGAAAAGCATATCGCGGATTTTGGCCTCACCATCAACTACCAGCAACGCACCCATAACACAATCCTTACTATATTAAGAGCGGAATCACGGCGAAATTTTATTGCGTGCAGATCAGGAAAGGCTGATTCGAGAGAAATGCGGGGAAACGCAGAGGCTCCGGGGTCAGCCTATAACATCCACCAATGGAGAGCAGAAGTTACTCTTGTTCCGGCGGTGAGTCAACCGAGGGTAGCCGACCGTCAAAGCGCGCCGGGGAAGGGTTGAAGAGGCGAGAAGCAGGAGTCTTCAGGCACACGCCCGACCGATATCGCGAAGCGGGCGCGGGCGCGCCGCAAATATCACAGAGCAGGCCGGATGACCCGTTCCCCGACTTAAAAATAATTGGTAACTGGTGAGCGTGACAAAAGCACCTTGATAATTGCCGGGTGGCCGGCGGCTGAAATCACAGTAAACAAATCCGGTGTCTCGCTCACGTGCCGGCGCCTTTCCGTTCATGACTGCCGGCATGGAACGCTTGTCGCCAAAGCTGCTCAAAGGCTTCCTCGGTTGCGTCCGGGACTAATAGAAAGGCCAGGCGCGCCAGATTTTTGATTTGATCTAGCGCCCTCCCCTGCGCAGCGTACCTTTGCGCCGCCTCCGCCTCCAGTCTTTCATCTTCCACTTCGCGCGCGTGGAGCCGCTGGGCTGCGTCATAGGCGGCCACGTATCGCTCGTATCGTTCTTTCTCTTCGCTCATCAGGCTGTGCCCCTTTCCCGCGGATCACCCGCCCGCCGGGTTTGCTATTTCTTACTTTATTGCAGGGAGGACAGTTCCCACGGACCTCTATGGCTCGAACGCTATAAGAATGCCTCATTATCTTCCTTTTCGAAAGTCGCAGCCACCGGAGAATTATAAGGCTATTCCCTGCGTTCGCATTCATCAACGCTACTTTAGCAGTCGGCCGACGAGTTCTTCCATTGATGGAACGCAACGACAACTGCTCCCAGCACGATCGCCGCGCTCATCCACGTCGGAAGAGAGAGACTGCGCCACACATAGACCGTTAATAAGTAGCGCGGAAGTCTACCTGTGACGACGGCCAAACCATAAATGATCGGATTCGGTTTTCTCCTGATCAGAGCCAGGCGAACGATGAAAAAAGGTAGCGGGGAGAAAGCAATCAAGGAGGTCCAGGCGTAGAAACAGTATCCTTCCCGGGAAGGCGCCAATGAAGCCCATCCAGGAGATACGACTCTATTCAGTGAGCGCAGCAGTGTGG
>JANOGZ010001049.1:0-8128 GCA_031406255.1 Pyrinomonadaceae bacterium
CCTGATTTTATCCTACTAAACTTGAAGCCGGTAGTTCACTACCGATTACTGATCACTGACCACCGACCACTGACCACTGTTTTATGGTACTTCGATGGTGAGGAGGTTGCCCGCGAAAATGAAATTCGGACGCTTGCGACCTTTCATATACTTCGCGGCCGTTTGCGAGAGTGCGGTGATGAGTATGGGGAGCGCAATGGTCGCATCGCAGTTGACGTAGGCGGAGCTGGCGCCGCGCCCCAGCTTGCCGAAAATCAGCGATTCGTCGCTCATGTTCGGGCTCGTGCGTCCGCCCGGATGCGGCGCATCGGTTGCAATCTGGACCGCGTATTTGTGGCCGCGCACGGGGGTTTTGACGATGCTGGTGGCCATTTCCATCTGCTGGATGAAGCTTCGCGATGTGCCGCCACCGATGTTGATGACGCCGGTGACGCGCGCGCGCGCGACGATCTGCGTCATGTCCAGAACATCCTGCCCCAGATCGAAATGGAAATTGTTCTTCTTCTCAAAGCGTGAAGCGGCGATGCCGATGGTGATGGCGCTGTCGGCGATGGTCGGGCAGAAGATCGGAACCCGCGCTTTGTAGGCCGAGGTGAGCACGCCGTCCTCGGTGGCGATCTCGGCCAGCTCGCGCCCCATCAGGTGCAGGAATTCGCGCGTCGAGTAAGAGCGCGTCTGGTCGAGTTGATTGCTGAAGCCGCCGACCCACTCGGTGGCTTCGCGGTATTCTTCCTCGCTGGCGAGCACGTCCCACATCCGGCTGATCTGCGCCGATTCCAGTTCCGCATCCGTCATGTTCGGATGCGCCTGAAAATGCTGGCGGCCCAGCGTCTCATGCAAATCGTGAAAAAGCATCGACCCGGAGAGCACGAGCACATCGACAAACCGGTTTTTGATGACATACGCGAGCAGACGGCGCATCCCGGCGGGAATCAACGCACCCGAAGCGGCGACCATAATAGTTGTATTGTCGCCGAGCATGTCGAGCCAGATGCGATGCGCTTCGGCCAGCTGGCGCGCGCCGAAGCCCGCGCCCTCCATCTTTTCCAGAATTCCCGCCACCGATCGGTCGCGATCCACCTGAACGGGTCGCACCGGCACGGTGAGATATTTAGAGGGTCTCGGTCTGCGTTGAGTTACCATAACGGTGCTGCAATCCTCTTCTTGTAAAAATGGAGCCGCTCATCCCGTAACACTCACGCGCGCCCCTCATCCTGAAAAATCCGCTCGCGACCCCGGAGTTCATGCCGGACGAGCGCGATCTCGAAAACCCGCCGAGAGCTGGCAGCGGCGGAGGGTCAATCCGTATGCGGGGATGTTGACTAATCCCGTCGCCGCTTGGCAGTGGCCTGCTCACCATTAACTTCCAGATAGGTGTAGGCGGTGAAACGCGATTCATAAAACTCGACCAGTTCCGCGCCCTCCGCTTCCGTCAGCTCACCGCGCTTGACGCGATGCGCGACCTGCCGACGGAAACCGTCGTGCAGCTGACCGCGCTCGTAGCGCGCGCGCTCCAGCGCCTCGCCCACGTTCGTGCCGCGAATCACCTTCTTGATCAGGTAGCCGTCTTCGTCGATATGGATATGCGCTTCGTTGGGAGCCCCGAATAAGTTGTGATTATTTCCCATTACCTCTTGATACGCGCCGACGAGCATGAACGCGATGTAATAGGTCTCGCCCGTCAGCGTATGCAATTCAAGCACCTGCTTGACGTCGTGCAGGTCCACAAACTTGTCAACCACTCCGTCGGAATCGCAGGTGATGTCGCACAGGGTCGCGAAGGCGGTCGGCGGCTTGTTCAGCCGATGAATCGGGACGATGGGGAACAGCTGGTCGAGCGCCCAGTGGTCGGGCACCGAGCGAAAGACCGAAAAGTTGGTCAGATACTTGGCGCGCAGGAGGCGACGCAGTTCGGCGAACTCTTCCGAGACATATTTGGCTTGCTGCGCGTGCTTGTCCGCGCGCTCGCAGACATCCCAGAAAAGCACTTCGCCTTTGGCGCGATCTTCGAGCGAGATCAGGCCGAGATTAAAGAGCGTGAACAGCTCGTCGCGGTGCTCGAGCGCGTCGTGATAATACTCGCGGTAGTTTTTGACGGTGATTGATTCGCGCAAGTCTCCGAGCTCGACCACGACCTGCGGATCGTCTTCATCGATCTCGATCGGCGTGATGTCCTCGACGACCGTTTCGATCTCGTCGAGCACGTTGGTCACAAGAATCGCGTGGTAAGCGGCCAGGTATCGCCCCGATTCCTGAATGATCATCGGATGCGGGACGTTCTCATCGTCGCATACCTGTTTGATCGTGTAGACAACGTCGTTGGCAAATTCCTGCGCCGTGTAGTTGGCCGAGGATTCAAACGCCGTCTTCGATCCGTCGTAGTCCACCGCCATCCCACCGCCGACATCCAGCAGGTCGATCGGCGCCTTCATCTGATAAATCTTCGAGTAGACGCGGGCCGCTTCCTTCATCGCGTTTTTGATGCGCTTGATGTCGGTCAGTTGTGAGCCGATGTGAAAGTGGAGCAGGCGCAGCATCCCGACGCGGTCGGCTTCCTGCAAACGACGGATCACCTCGAGAATCTCGGTCGTGGTGAGGCCAAACTTCGCCGCCTCGCCGCCCGATTTCTCCCAGCGGCCGGAGCCCTTCGAGTAGAGCTTGACGCGGATGCCGATCATCGGCAGATTGCCTTCTTCATAACCGTCAACGATCCGCAGGACGTGATCGAGCTCGCTCAGCTTCTCGATGACGATCACGACACGCTTGCCGGAGCGCGCGCCGATAAAAGCGAGTTTGATGAATTCTTCGTCTTTGAAACCGTTGATGACAAGCAGGCTGTCAGGGGATTGATCGAGCGCGAGCGCGCCATAGAGTTCGGCTTTCGATCCGGCTTCAAGACCGAAGTCGTAGCGCGAGCCCTCACGCAGATACTCTTCGACGACCGCGCGCTGCTGGTTGACCTTCATCGGATAGACGCACATGTGCGAGCCCTGATATTCAAACTCGCGTATCGAATTACGAAAAGCGCGTTGAAGCTTACGTACCTGCGCGGTGACGAGTTGTGGAAAGCGCAGGAGCACCGGCACCGAGATGCCGCGTCGCTGGAGATCGTCGATGATCTCCTTGACATCGGCCCCGCGCCCGTCAGCTTCGGACGGATGAACGATTAGATTGCCCTTACGATTGATGCCGAAGTAACCGGCCCCCCAGTTCTCTATGCCGTAGATTTCAAGCGTCTGTTCAGTAGCCGTGGTCAACTTGCGGTCTCCTGCCTACCTTTTGTTCGCTGGTGCGCTTCCATGAAGCGCTAATTCGGTGGAGAATTCAGGATTGGAAAACTTTAGAGGCGCAATGTAGCAGAAAAAAAGAAGTCGGTCAAAACCTATTTTTTCGCGCTCGAATACCCCGCGCAGGCAGTTAAACGGTCACGCACGAACAGTTTAGACGGAGGGCGGGGTGCCCTGTGGTGATCACCCCGCGGACGCAGAAACCACCGGCCGCTTGACAGGCGCGCCCAGCGGAATATAATGCGAGACTTTTAGAAGTCGTTCCGAAGCCGCATGGCTTCACGGTTCTGTGCCTGCTTTTGTCAGCTACATCGCCGCGTTTTTTGCCGCTGCCGTCACCACCACGACGCGGTACCCACTTTCCACCCTCCCAAAACATTTCAGGAGACAACATGGACGCAAAAACGGCTTTGAGGTATGCCGAAGATCAAGGGGCGAAGTTTCTCTCGCTGCGCTTTACAGACCTCGTCGGTTCCTGGCACCACCTGTCATTCCCGATCAGTGAGCTCTCGGAAGACTCTTTTGAAAACGGCTTCGGTTTCGATGCTTCGAGTCTGCGCGGCTGGGCCTCGATCCACGAATCGGACATGCTGCTGGTGCCCGACCCGGTGCGCATGTGGATGGATCCCTTTGCCGAGGAGCAGACCCTGTGCCTGATCGCCAATGCCGTCGATCCGATCACGAAAGAGGGCTACGGGCTCGACCCGCGCTCGGTCGCGCAGCGCGCCGAAAGCTATCTGCGGTTTACCGGACTGGCCGATACGGCCTATTTCGGTCCGGAAGCGGAGTTTTTCGTGTTCGACGCGGTTAAATTCAGCAACGAGCCGAATGCCGCCGGCTACAGCGTTGATTCGGACGAAGCGCACTGGACGAGCGGGCGCGCGGCCGATGAATTTCACGGTCCCAATCTCGGCTATCGGATTCGTCAGAAAGAAGGCTACGTGCCCGTGCCGCCCGTCGATTCGCTGAGCGACCTGCGCGCGGAAATCTCGCTGACGCTCGGAGAGGTCGGCATCCACGTCGAGTGTCATCACCATGAGGTGGCGCCGATGCAGTGCGAGATAGATTTTCGTTACTCGACGCTGCTGGGCACGGCCGACAATCTGCAGATTTTTAAATACATCGTGCGCAACACGGCGTACCAGCATGGTAAAGCGGCGACGTTTATGCCGAAACCGCTCTACGGCGACAATGGCTCGGGGATGCACTGTCACCAGAGCCTGTGGAAGGGCGAGAAGCCGCTGTTTGCCGGCGACGGCTACGCGGGCCTCTCCGAGACGGCGCGCTACTACATCGGCGGGTTGCTGAAGCATGCCGCGGCGATCGTCGCCTTTGCCGCGCCGACGACCAACAGCTACAAACGGCTCGTGCCGGGATTCGAAGCGCCGGTCAACCTCGCCTACTCGGCGCGCAATCGTTCGGCGGCGATCCGCATCCCGATGTTTTCGACGAACCCCAAATTGAAGCGCCTCGAATTTCGTCCGCCGGACCCGTCCTGCAATCCGTACCTGGCGTTTTCCGCGATGCTGCTGGCCGGCCTCGACGGAATTCAAAACCGGCTTGATCCGGGCGAACCGCTCGACAAGGACATCTACGATCTCTCGCCGGAGCAGCTGAAGAATGTGCCGAGATTGCCGGGATCGCTCGATGAGGCGCTCAGCGCGCTCGAAGCCGATCACGAATTCCTGCTCAAGGGCGACGTCTTCACGCCGCAGTTGATCGAGCGCTGGATCACGTACAAACGCGAGCGGGAGATTGCGCCGCTCCGGATGCGGCCGCACCCGCTGGAGTTTGCGCACTACTTCGACATCTAAAGCGCGCCGCCCGTGAGCGCTTCTGATGGATAACGCCAGTGAAAAGCATGGAGAGACCAAGTTTCCATGCTTTTCTCTCTTTGAGATTCGGGATCCCGCCCGAGCGGGGACGCGCCGCGGCGTGCGCGTTCGTTAATTCGATCAGTGATTCACGCGCGCGTCGTCCGCGCGGGCTTACACCTGGAAGAGAAGTGCCGCCGTGCTGCCTTTCGACGAAAAACTCGAAGCGCTCTTGCGCGATGTGCCCGACGTGGAAGGCGCGCGGCTCTTCTTCGAGCGCCTGAGCGCCGAGAGCCCGCGCGCCGCACGCCTCCTGCTCGCGGGCGACGCCGGCCTGCTGTCGGACGCGCTCGCGCTCGCCGCCTGGAGCCCGCTTCTGGCGACCACGCTCGCGCAGCATCCGGATTACCTGACCTGGCTGGCGCGCGAGAGAACGCAGCCGCGCGTGAAGACCACGGAGGAGCTCGGCGAATCGCTGGCGCGCTTTGCCGCAACGCACTCGCAGCTTGACCCCCAGCTGCTGCTGGCGCGTTTTCGTCGCCGCGAGCTCCTGCGCATTTATCTGCGCGACATCCGTCATATCAGCACGCTCGTCGAAACCACCGAAGAACTCTCGAATCTGGCTGATGCCGTGTTGCACTATGCGTTCGATCTGGCGCATCAGGAGCTTGATAACCTGTACGGGCCACCGCAGCGAACAGACGAGCGCGGGCGCTATGCGCGGGCCGATTTCTGCATCGTCGCGCTCGGCAAGCTCGGTTCCCACGAACTCAACTACGCCTCCGATATCGACCTGCTGTTTCTTTATTCCGACGATGGCCTGACCGCCGAGACGGGCACGCGCGGCGCGATCAGCAATCGCGAATATTTCGGCAAGCTCGCCGAACGCATCGCGCGCCTCGTCGGCCATCCGTCGGCCGAGGGCGCAGCCTATCGCGTTGATCTGCGCCTGCGTCCGCACGGGCGCGACGGCGCGCTCAGTTGTTCGCTGATGGAAGCCGCCCGCTACTACCGCGAGACGGCCCAAAACTGGGAGCTCCAGGCGTTGATTCGCGCGCGTGCGGCCGGTGGATCGGCGCGCGTCTACGCGCGTTTTGCCGAAGAGGTACGCGAGCGCGTCTACCGCCCTGATGAGACTGTGGTGCAAGCGCTCGCCTACGTGCGTCTCGCCAAGCAGAAGATTGATCGCCATCACGGAAGACGAGCGGGCGGGTTCAATGTCAAGCTCGGGCGCGGCGGCATCCGCGAGATAGAATTCATCGCGCAGGCCCTGCAACTGGCCTATGGCGGGCACGACGCGTGGCTTCATGCGCCGCACACTTTGATCAGCCTCGGGCGCCTCGCCGATCGGGGCCTGATCACCGAACGCGAGCGAAGCGAGCTGTCCGAGGCATACGACTTCCTGCGTACGCTCGAGCATCGCCTGCAGATGGAGCAGGGGCTGCAAACACATTCTGTGCCGGAAGACCCGGCGCGGCGTGCGCTGGTCGCGCGCCGCATGGATTTCACCGAACCTGCCGCACTCGAATCCTTCAACAGCGCGCTTCAGGAACATACGACGAACGTACGCGCCGCATATGAACGCGTTTTCAGCGCCGGCGGAGAAGAGATGACCGCAGATGCGCCGCGCCGGAGCGCGGGGAAAGCAGAAGAGGGCTCCGCGCCTTCCGGACTGCACCCGCGCGCGGTGGCGGAGCCTGAGCCGGACGACCCCGAGGGACAGGCGATCATGGCGGCGGCGAGTCTCCTCGCGGCGCATCTCGCCGGATTCGCGCGCGGGAGGGAAGCATCCACCATTGAGGATACGGCGCGCCACCTGCGCGATATGATCACGCACAGCGCGCTTAATCCGCGCCGCGCCATGCTGGGTCTGACGCGCATTGCCGCTTCCTTTGATAAATCCAGAGCGACCGTGGAATTGTCCGAGGCGCATCTGGCCAGCCTGATCCGTCTGTGCGGCGCCTCCGAGTATTTTGGCGAGATGATCGCCGGCAATCCGTCGCTCATCGCGGCTCTGCCGGCGTCCGGGAGTCAGACCTTTACGGCACAAAATGATTATGCGGCGTTGCTCCGTGCGGCGGTGGAAAGCGAGGGGAGTTTCGGCGGCGAGCTGGCGGCGCTGAGGCGCGCCTGGGCGCGACTATTAGTCGAGGTCGGCGCGCGTGATGTGGCGGGTGAAATCACGCTGCGCGAGTCTAATCAGCGCCAGACGGCGCTGGCCATCGCCAGCCTCGACGCGGGGCATTTGATCGCGCGCCGTGAGCTTGAGCGCCGCTACGGCGGACTTAGCGCTGAACCGCGTCTCAGCGTGCTCGGACTCGGCCGCCTCGGCGGCGGCGGACTTGATTACGGTTCTGATCTCGACGTCGTGCTGATTTTCGATGATGGCGCGCCCGCTCCCATCGCATCGCTCACCCCGGATGAGGCTTACGCGCGGTTCGCGGAAATCCTGATCACCGCGCTCTCAAGTATGACGCGTGGCGGTTACCTGTATCGTCTGGATTTGCGGCTGCGGCCCGACGGTGTCAACGGGGCGGTGGTTAACAGCTCGCGCGCGTTTATCGACTACCTGAAAGACCGCGCGGCCGTCTGGGAATGGCTCGCTTATGTGAAGCTCCGCGGGGTGGCGGGCGATCGCGGCGCGGCGCGGCGGATCGAAGACGATGCGCGGCGCACGATTCATGAGGCGGCACGCCGGGTGCAGCGAGTAACGTTGCGTGAGGAGGCGCGACACGTGCGCGAACGACTCGAGCGCGAGCGTTCGCGGCGCACGCCGCGCCACGGCATCGACATCAAATTCGGCCGCGGTGGTATGCTCGATATCTACTTCGCGACGCGCTACCTGCAACTGCGCGACCATATCTTTGATGAAGGCAACGACCGCTCGACATCCGCCACGCTGGACAGACTCCATGCCGCCGGTTCACTGGGCGATGAGGATCACGGCGTGCTCCGGGAAGGCTATGCTTTCCTGCGCACGCTCGATCACTTCCTGCGTTTGATCGTCGGTCGTTCAACGCGCCTGCC
>JANOGZ010001050.1:0-1290 GCA_031406255.1 Pyrinomonadaceae bacterium
AAAAAGTTCTCGTCGAGCCTGACGACGGCCGTCCCCGGCGGGTCCCCGTTCGGATCGGATCGGGCGCGCCGACGGGCGTTCCGGGTTGCAGCACGCGCGCACGCGGCGCGCCGATCAACAGAAAATAGGTGAGCGCCCCGCCGAGAATGACGCCGACGATCAGCGCAAGAATTGATTTCATCTGACGTGTCCTTAAACTAACGCGCGGTCGGTGAGGGCGAGGCGGTCAGCGCCGGTGAAGACGAAGCGTTTGGCGTCGCGCCGCTGGCGCTGCCCCCACTTCCGCTGCCGCTCCCACCGCCACTTTGCGGCATCGTCATGTTTCTCAGGATCGCGCCGGCGATCGAGGCCAGCGCATCGATCTGTTGACGCACCTGTTCCGGCGTGACCTGTTTTAACCCCGGCGGAACTTCAAAGAGAGAAGCATCGACGTCCCTCTGGATGTCGCGCATCTCCTGGATGATCTTCACACCCTTCACGCCCTGGACGCTGCCCGTCGCTTCGGAGAAGATTTCCGAACGCAGCGGCAGGCCCGTCTCTTTATCCACGTAGACGAATGTTTCAGCCTTCACATCCCCGGCCTGCGTGCCGGTGCGCGCCGTACTCGCGTAGCGGTATTTGACGACCTCGCGCCCGTTCAACTGTTCCTCGCCGACGCGTTCGTAGCCGCTCTGTTTTTTGAGCTGCTCGACGATCTGGCCGGGTGTCATCGCGCGCGGCACCTCGAAGCCGGTCGCCTCGGGCGTCAGTTCGGCATACTGCTTACGGCTCGGCGAGATGATATAGCGCTTATCGGCGCGGTCGAGATAGATCAGTTGTTCGCCGCTCGGCAGCTTGAAAGCGTAGCGACGATCGGCGCCGCGCCGCGCCACTTCGGCCGACAGCGTCGGAATCGCCATGGCGCGCTCGCCGCCGGTCGTTTCGGCCGTAAATACAAGAGTCGCACGGTATTCTTCGGGCTCGCGCGCTTCGATGGCCGGGCCGGTACTGGTCGTCGCGGGAGCGGTATTCGTATTTACCGCGGGCGTCGCCGTAGTGGTGTTCGCCGTGTTGACGTTGGTATTAGCGACCGGCGCTTCCTGGCAGGCCGCGCCGACGGCGGCGAGGGCAAGGATGATGGCTCGACACAGATTGGAAGAAGTTTTCAGGACGCGCATAGATTGATCTCCTCAAGTCGGACGAGAGATGGTGGTGTCGGCACGGAAGCCTTGATCTTAACGATGTGGGGGAGTTCGTACGCGCGGGAGCATATCACGCGTGTTAGTCTTCCCGACGATGGCGCGCAGCGAC
>JANOGZ010001070.1:0-1313 GCA_031406255.1 Pyrinomonadaceae bacterium
GGGGCCGCGCCGTCCGCTCTGAGAATCATTCCGTCCACGGTTTTGGTCAATACAGCCAAAGCGCGGGGTGGCAGTACAGGCATGCTGAAGGGCGTGGTTCGAGACGCACAAGGCAGGCTTCTGGCGCGTGCTCTGGTCAATCTTAAAGGTCTCGCGGTGGCGAGAACTGACCCCCAAGGCCGATATGTTTTCTTGAATGTCCCGGCGGGCGTTCATCGACTGACGGTTCAGAGGGGCGGCTTGAGGTTGAAATCCGAACAGGTTCAGGTCGCGGCGAAGAAAAGTAGTGAATCGCAAATTCAGTTTGCTTCGAATGACAGAATTGCAAAGGAGCGGAATGGGCAGCCATTAATCCTTCGCGGGACAGGCACGATTTTGCGCGGGGTAATTCTCAACCATGAGCAGCGACCGGTAGCCGGGGCAAAGATCACTGTGATTCAATCGGGGAGCGCCGTGTCGGTTCTGGCGGGGCCAAAGGGGAATTATGTAATGCGAGACCTGAAGCCGGGTCCTTACAGAGTGCTGATTTCTAAACTGGGTTATGAGGGAGGCGCACAGATCGTTGCTTTGCGGGCAGGTGGAACTGAGTTGCGCAACTTTCAACTGAAGAAGAATACCTCTGCGCTCATCGAGAGAGCGCTGGAAGCACGGCGTATCAGCCAAGCCCGCAATCAAGACCCCACCTTCAATATAGAAAGGCGCCCGCTTGAGGTGAAGAAAGGACAACTGAGGGGCCAGGTTACGGATGCAAGGAGCGGGAGGCGAATCGCGGGGGCGCGCATCTCAATCTCCGGCCAGCAGAGTGTCACAACAAATCAAGAAGGGATCTACGTTATCGCCAGTCTTGCGCCCGGTACATATCAGGTCATCGTGAGAAAAAGCGATTTCACGAATGGCGGAGGAACACTCACAGTTCGTGCTGGAGAAACCGTCGAACGGAACTTCAAGTTAAATCCAATGCAGGGCTCCTCGATTCGCTTGAGGATTCCAAGGGCCCAATAAAGATAGAGGTGGACTGGCATAGGTCTTCGTCGAACCGAATAAGGGTGCATCCATCAAACAAGCTTTCGGAGGTAGTGTTGCGAGAAATAGTTTGAGACAAGAAGGGGCTCTCTGAGAGCTTTCCGCAAGCGGCAATCCCGAACAGGCTCTCGACGAACTTCGCCTGCCCAACAGCGTTTCTCCCGTCCAGCCTTTTGATCTGCCCCTTCCTCATCATGTGTAAAGCCTCGACTCCTTCCAATGTTCGTTCCGCGGTATGAAACGCGCGGAAGCATTGCATCGCGCGCCACCTCCTGCGGATCGCGCGATGG
>JANOGZ010001130.1:0-5009 GCA_031406255.1 Pyrinomonadaceae bacterium
CAGAGCGCGGCGAATTGCTCGGCAGGCAGCGCGACCGCTTCGGCGATCTGGCGCATCGTGGCGATGCCAGTCAGTGGGAACAGAGCGATGCAGCCGCCTCCCCGCGCCTCTCGCAGGTTCAGCAGAAGCACGGCGCGCTGCCTGGCTGGCAACTGGCAAATCTCAGCCCAGAGATACTGCAGATAATGACGCTGCTCTACTTCCGTCGCGACGCTCGTCTGCGGATCGGGCAGGTCCTCGTAAAACCTGGCGCCTTCTTTATGCTCGGCTTCAATCTGCAACGTATGGTCTTTGGCATCCCACAAGTCGGCGACCGTATTGACTAATTCGTCGAGTTCAACGGGAGCGCCCACCTCTTTGAAGATAACAATCAGCAACTCAGCGAGGCGCATGCGCCGGACGACGGCCGCCGACAGCTCGGCTCGCTCCGCGGCTTGAACACTATCGCGCCACTGCTGCACCAGGCCGCTCCGGGCAACCGCTATCTGACGATCGCGCCACAATGCGAATCCACACAACCATTCGCGCTCGCCGCCCTCCCACAGCGCGAATTCTTTCGTATGGGTTAGAAGATAACGAAGCTTATTCTTCAGTCGCCAGCGCGCGGGGTATTTCTGGCGCAGATAGGCGTGATAGGCATGGTAGGTGGTGACCGCGACGTGGCCGCGAAAGTTGCTGATCGCCTTATCTTCCGGGTTCGTTTTAAAGTCGCGCAGCCGCTTCAGCAACTGGACGAGAACTTCGCCGCTGATATCCTCCGCGTCCTGGCTTCGCCGCGTGGCGATTCCGCTCCACAGGTGGACGCGTAGCTTGCGCTTCAGGATGTGCCGGATGATGGGCTCGACGTGCTCTGTGATGAGCCGTGACAACAGGCGTTGCGACTCGGCCTCGTCTGTCGCTTGTAGGAAAGGCGACAGGCACGAATCAATTTGCCTGTGTGCGATCTGCTCATCCATCTGTAAGCCACCAAAACCGCACGGCCGGTGATGACAAGTTGAGGAGAAACCCCACGGCCCTGCCGGCCAGTAAGCGATGAGGTTTCTCATCAACGTCTGTTAAACCACAACGGATGAGGCGCGGGTTTAACATTTCTAACCTGTGTGCGCCAGGCTTTGTCTGGCCCGTCCGAGCCGAAGCGGAAAGCGCCAGACGATTTGTCGACGGTTCGCTGACATCAAGCCGCCTGACGCTCTCGCTTTGCTGGGGTGAGTTAAATTTGGACGCCCTCCACCATCGAAGCTACGCCTTTCCTGATTCCACTCTCGTATGAGTACAATCGCGTCTTTCCCCTAGTGGCTTCGGCCGCGATTGTGGCCCCAAGCTCATACGTCTCTGGGTGAGCTGCCGAACTGTGTCCGCCCAATTGACAGCTACCCCTCGGTGAGAACCAGTGCCGCAGCGCCCATCGGCTTCGAGCGTCCGGCTGGTCGCGTCAGTGCCAAACCCCGAAAAGAGCGTGACACTCAACGCACTTCAGCATGTGTCCAACCTACTGCCAAATGTGACGGGAAGCAAGTGGTTTTTATTGGCCATTTCTGCTTTTCATTGGCCGTTTTTGCTATCCGGCGGCACGCCCTCAAGCCGCGCCGCGGTTCGGGGCCGACACCCTTCAGCGATGCCTCGGACTTTCTTTTGGGCACGCGCGCCGGGACGGCCGCCCCCGGAGCCCCGCTTAGCGCCTCAAGTCCTTGCGCACATGAGGCTTACGTGGGGATCGTCGGCTACTCGATCCGGTTTCTAAATCCCTCCTGATGTTAAACATTGACTTACATCGAGCGTGCGGGCTAGAATGGCTCTGGCGTTTCCGGGCTCTAAATTCTTCCGGTGACGCGCCGCAAGTGACAGCCCTGTCCAGAGAGACAGCCTCTCGCACTCCCAACTACACGGAGCAAAACAATTTCGAGAGAGATAATTCTCGGCCTGTTTTTGAATCCTCTTCATTGATTTTCCGACGAAAAAGTTTGCGACGCTCCTGCCATGTCAATCAAAATTGATGATCTCCTGCGGACCGCCACCACCTACGGCGCTTCAGACCTACATATTAAAGCCGGTTCGCACCCGCACATGCGCATCGGAGGCGAACTGAAACCCATCGCTGATGCGCCGCGTCTGTCGCAGGACGACACGCTCGACATGGCGTTCTCGATGATGTCGAACCGCCAGAAACAGCGCTTCAAGGAAGTCTCCGAAGCGGATATCGCCTATGGGGTCTCCGGCCTGGGCCGCTTCCGCGCCAACATTTTTCAGCAGCGTGGCACGGTCGGGATGGTCCTGCGCGTGATTCCGGACAATGTGCGCACCCTCAGTGAACTCGGGATGCCGCCCGTGCTCGAGCGGATTTCGGATGAGCAGCGCGGGTTAATACTCGTGACCGGCACCACGGGCTCGGGTAAATCGACGACGCTGGCCGCGATGATTGACCGCATCAACGCCACCCGCAGCGGTCATATCGTGACGATCGAAGACCCGATCGAATTCCTTCATCGCGACAAAATGTCTTTCGTTACGCAGCGTGAGGTGGATGTTGACACACGCTCGTTCGGCGAAGCTCTGCGCGGCTCGCTCAGACAGGATCCGGATGTGATCCTGGTCGGCGAAATGCGCGATCAAGAGACGATCGAGACCGCGCTGACCGCTTCCGAAACGGGCCACCTCGTGCTTTCGACACTTCACACGCTCGATGCGACCGAAACCATCACGCGCATCGTCTCCTCATTCCCGCCGCACCAGCAGAAATCGGTGCGCCTGCAACTGGCCGGTATTCTCAAGGCGGTGGTCTCGATGCGACTCGTGCGCTCCGCGCACGGGACGGGCCGCGTCCCCGCCGTCGAGATTATGGTTTCGACCGGCACGATCCGCGATTACATCATCAACGAAGAAAAGACATCCATGATGCGCGACGCGATCGCCGCCGGCACCTCGCAGTACGGCATGCAGACATTCGATCAATCGCTCTTCAACCTCTTTCAGTCGGGCCTCATCACGCTCGAAGAAGCGGTGCGCGGCGCGAGCAATGCGGACGAATTCCGCCTCCGCGTCTCGGGCATTCGCTCCTCTGCGGAGCAGGCGAAAGAGGACTTGGAGCGCGTCGGAAACGTCACCAACCTGGAAGCGTCGGGGAGCGCGGGCGGCGGGCGTCCATCCCGCGCCTCGACGCGTACCGGAACCAAACAAGCATAGCGAGTCGCTCCTGACACGCCGCCGCGCAGGCTCGACGCGCCGTCTCGCGCGTCTCTCTGCGCGCCCGGGAATTTTCCCGCTCTCCCGCCGCTACGCGGCTCGTGCCAAGCGGGTGCGCCATAGCTGCTTGACCCTCAATGTTCACGCACATGTTTCTCGCGGTCGGGAAAAAGTTGAAAAGAGCGAGGCCCAGGCGAGAGGAATGAAAGCCGCGTGGTAACAGCCGTCTCAAGTCAGAAATGCCTGCACTGCGGGCTCGTCAATTTCTCGATGGCAGAGGCCTGCCGACGCTGCGGCGTCGACCTCGTCCTGGGGGCCGGCATCCAACCGGTTACTCCCGAAGAAACCGGTAAAGAGAGAAGTATCCCCAAGCGCGCCCTGACGATCTTCGGCGTGGTGCTGCTGTTGTTGTTCGTGTGGTACCTGTCACTTTTCAGCACCTCCGATCCGCTCACCTTCGAGCAAAAGCGGCTCGTTCACAAAGCGATTGATGTCATCGAGGGACGGGGTTTCGCCCGCGACGCTTTTCTGCTGCGCCACGCAGCGAGCTATCGCGCCAGCGATAACTGGTGGAACCGCTGGGTCGGCCACGCGGACGCTTACGCCGCCACCAACTTTCCATTCGAAGTGGTCACGCTCTACCCGGATTTCTTCGAGTTTCCCGTAGACGATGTGGAGAGGGCCGCCATCCTGCTGCATGAATCGCACCACCTCGCCGGAGCCGGCGAGCCGAAGGCGTTCGCCGAAGTCTGGCGCGAAAAAGGGCGGCTCGGCTGGACAGGGGAAAAGTACCATCAGACCCGCGTGTGGAAAAACACAAGGGAATTTACCGCGAAGTATATGCCGCATCTTTTCCGGTGTGGCGCGGACGGCGGGGCGGATTGTACGGAATAGCTTTCGCGGCCGCTTGGCCGCGACGCTTCTTCCTCTTCGCCGGTCATCGGCGTATCTCCGAGGCACAAGCGCGCGCGTGGTGAGACTCTTCTCAGTGAGACGCGCGTGAAGCGTCAGCGTGATGGTTGTCCAGAATTTCGGCGCGTTATTCCGCTCGAAGACGCGGCGGGCGCGCTTCCTGCGCCAGCCAGGGTTGAGAGCGGCGGAATCTGCAATTCAAAGGTCTGTGGATTTTCGCCGATGATCGCGGCGGCGAAAAAATAGGGGACGTAGCCGGCGTTTTCATTGCGGAAGACATCGCCGAGTTTGTCGCGGTAGGCGAAAAGCGTCCAGAAATTTCTTTCGTAGTTGTCCGTGTTCCTTAACTGGCGCAGCGTATCGCGTACCCATTCGGGCCCGCTATTGTAGCTGAGTAGCACGAGCGTCATGCTCTCCGAGTCGTCGCCGAGTTCGGCCATGCGATCCGCGATGTAGTGCGCCGCGGCGGGCGTCATTTTCTCCACGTCGCACATGTCTTCGGGCGCGACCGCATAGTGTCTGGCGGTCTGCGGCAGAAACTGGAACAGACCTTTCGCGCCGAGCCTGCTCTCAAAACAGGTTCGATATTCCGATTCGATCATCGGCAGGTAAAGGCCGATGATGACCGGAACTTTGCGCGCCGCGAACGAGCGCGCGATCAGCGGCACGTATGGCGTCGCGCGCGCATAGATGACGCGCAAATCTTCTCGGCCGGGCTCATCCGACATGCTGCCCGTGCGCGCCACGTAACGATCCACGTACCCCTTGATCGAGCGCAGGGCTTCTCCGTTAAGCTTCACGGGACGGTCGCCCATCATCGCGGAGATGCGCTGTTCCTGTTCGTCAATGAAAGCGAGCTGCTCCGCCTCGCTCATCTGCGCGTAGAGTTTTTCCCTCGTCGCGGCGGCTGCGGGGGG
>JANOGZ010001155.1:0-4745 GCA_031406255.1 Pyrinomonadaceae bacterium
CCGGTCGCGTTCCGTCATCGGCGCAAAAGATTTTTGCGTTGATGAATTTAACATGAGCGCAGGCCGAGCGTCCATCCGCGCTCGCCGCAGCGGGGTGTATTAAACCATTTCGCTGAACAGTCGCTTTCGCGCCTCTCGCGCAACCGGCTCAGCATAAATTTTGGAAGATGTCAGGCAGCGTTCGGCGCCTGTGCCGGCGGCGCGATCTTTCGCGTCTCTCTCTCCACCACGAGCGTCAGGCCCATGACGAAATAGAAGATCATCGCCACTTCCGAATCGCCGAGATTATAGTGAACCATGCCGCTCGTAAAGAACCCGACGAGACCTCCCAGCGCGCCGAGCACGAGGCCGCGTTCGATCCACGTGAGCGCGCCCGGCCGGCGCGTCAGCAGATGCCACAACATGCGCGCATAGAGCGCCAGCAGGGCGAGCCAGCAGAGCAGCGTCGGGATACCGCGCTCGACGGCAAGCTGCAACGGAGTCGAATGAAAATGTCCCAGCGGGATACGCCCGTTGTCGAATAATCCCCACTCGCGCCAGTAGCGCTTGATGGAATCCGCGCCGACGCCGACCAGCAGGTGACGCGGTCGTTTCACAAGCAGCGCGAGACCTTCACGATAGACGGTTTCGCGCCATGTGATCGAACCGTCGCGGCGGTCATAGAAACCCACATTGCGTTTTTGCTGTAATACATACAACCCGGCCGGGACGATCAGGAGCGCGCCGAGCGCGACGACGAGCGCCGCGCGGCGGCTCGCCACGCCCGCGAGCACGATCACCGCGGCCCCGACGAGAAAGGCGAGGCCGGCGGCGCGCGTCACCGTCAACAGCAGCGCAGCCGAGATCCCGAGGAGCGTCGCGGCGAGCACCACGGCGAGCCATGTTCGTTTCCGTCCCTGAGCGATCAGCAGGCCGAGCGCGAGCGCGCCGATGAGCTGCAATACTTCCGCATAGGTCACATAATGACCATAGAAACCGGAGGCGCGCCAGTCGCGCCCGGGCGACCAGCTCGTCACACCGAGCCGTGCCTGCGGCGTATCACCATCAAGCAGCTGCCCGCGCCGGACTTCGAAAGTCGGCATCCACTCGAAGCGGTAGATGCGGAGGCGGGCGGCGGGCGCCGTGGCGGCGGAGGCCCCGTCAGCGAGCGCGCGATCTATCTCGGCGAGATCATGCACGGGAGCGCCATCGAGATCGAGCAGCGTGTCTCCGTCTTGTATCCGCGCGGCGCGCAGGGGGCTGTTGGTCGTCAATCCGGCGACTTTTACACCGCGCCCCACGATGCGTTCGCCGAGAGTGTAAATCACATTAACCATGCACGACGCGACCAGTACGAGCACGAGCTGTTTGACCACGCGCCGTGAGGTGACGTTTTCACCCACCAGGTAGACGATCGTAAACAGACTCGCGCTGCGCAGCTTTCCGATCGACTCGGCCGCATCATAAGAAAAGAGCGCGGAAAAGAAAGTGAGCAGGAAGAAGCCGAGGAGAGCGTAATCCACCGGCGTGCGGTGCAGAATGGGGCGCGGGCGGACGAGGAGTCGCGCGGCCCACACCACCAGCGCACAGCCCCACGCGATCTGCGTCCCCGCGATCGAGTGCGGCGCGCACGCGGCGAGCACGAACAGGCAGCCCGTAATCGTGCGATCGAGCCATAAAATAAGAGCGCTCGTTTGTTTCTCGCTGATCAGAACGCCGGTTTCGCGGAGGGTATTAAATGCGGGTGAACTCATAGATTCGTGAATGGCGAATCGTGAAAAGGCTGATTGAACCCTTTATTTGCGCATGTACGGTGCGCCATCTACCTGTTTGAACTAGTACGCATCGTCGCCGCGCAGCATCACCGGCAGAGTGCGCAGAATGATTTTGAGGTCGAGAAGGAGCGACCAGTTTTCGATATAGACCAGATCGAGGCGCACCATCTCTTCAAACGACAGGCGATTGCGCCCCGAGACCTGCCACAGGCCCGTCAGTCCCGGCTTCATCTCGAGCCGCTTGCGATGCCATAGATCGTAGGCTTCGACCTCGTAAGGGATCGGCGGGCGCGGGCCGACAATGCTCATGTCGCCGCGCAGCACCGTCAGCAACTGCGGCAGCTCGTCGAGGCTCAGGCGCCTGAGCACGCGCCCGACGCGCGTCACGCGCGGGTCTTCACGCAGTTTGTAAACGGGCCGCCGCTGATCGCCGAGGTTGGTCTCGGGATGACCGGCGATGTATTTCCGCTGGTAATCGCGATGCGCCGCATCGGTCGAATCGGCGCGCATCGTGCGGAACTTGAAGAACAAAAAGATGCGCCCGTCCATTCCGACGCGTTCCTGGCGGTAAAAGACCGGCCCGCGCGAATCCATTTTGATCAACGCGGCGATCACGATCCAGAGCGGGGCAAGCACGGCCAGGGCCATCAGCGCAACGATGATATCCGACACGCGTTTCACTACCCGCGCGGCGCGCGGCAGCGGCTCGCGGAACAGGCTGATCATCGGCAGCGTTCCGATCTGATCAATCGCGGTTTTGCGCGGCAGGCAATTGAAGAGGCTCGGCGCGATGCGAAACTCGACGCCGCGCTTTCGCCCGACGCGCATCATCACGTCAAACAATAGATCGCTGGAGACGTTCTTGTCGGTGATGATCACCTCATTGGCTCCCGTTTCGCGGATCGTCTCCGGCAGGCCCTCGAGGTTGCTGATCACCGGGACTCCTTCGAAGCTATCCGCCACCGTCACCTCTCGTCCGTCGCTTTCGACGACGCCGAGAACGCGGTAACCGAGCTCCGGACGCTCGCGCATCTCTCTGATACAGAGCGCCGCCTCCACGCCGCGGCCGACAACCAGCGTCGGAATCAAATTGATGTCGCGCCGCCGCGCGAGTCTCTGCGCGTTGCGCACGACAAAACGCAATAACCCGAAGGCGCCGAAAGCGAGAAAGAAATCGAGCACGAAAACGCTACGCGCATAAGAGAACGCGCGAAATTCGAGACCGCCGCGATAAAGAAACGCCGTCGCCACGATCAGGAGCGACGCGACGGCCGTCGCTTTGAAGATGCGCACGCCATCGTCAACATACGAAAACTCCCCGCGCAACCGGTAGAGATCATAATAAGCGTGCGTCAGCAAGCGGATCGGCAAGACGAATAACAGCAGCGCGCCGTAGGGAGCGAAATCGACGTTCCACGCCAGATTTCCGTCGGGCGCGCGGAGCAGAACGGCCGCGCTCTCGCGCAGGTAAAATGCTCCGACGAAAGACGCGATGGTCAGCGCGGCATCCGCCACGACGAGCGCGCCCCTGACCGTCGGGATCACCCACGACGGCACGCGCGCCGGCGCGCGTACGGTGCGCGCCCGGCGCGCGCTTTTTTCCGCATGCTCGATATGAAGCTTCGCCTTATTTTTCATCAAGCCTTGGTGCATCCCGAACGGCATTCGGCATCGAATTCCCGGCCGCCTTCACGAAACCCTGACGAATCGCGCCTTCGATCACCTTAATCATATACGCTTCAGCGGAGCACGAACAAAGCGCCTCCGTTCGTGCGACGATGCGAAATTTGATTTCCATCTCTTTTTCGCTTCGCCGGGGCGAGCTCGATAGATTCAGCGGTTCCCCGCCCGGGCGACTCCCGAGGTGTTAACCTTCGAGTATCAATTCCGCCACCTCGCCGCGCACATGAAGGGCGCGGCGCGCCGTCGCCGCGCTCCCTCTTTTCGCGACGCGCCGGAGCATATCGTCTAAATCCTCGCGCGTCGTGACACGCCGGAGCCTCCCCTCGCGCACTAACTCTTCATCAATTGCGGCCCAGCGGCCGGCATAAATGGTCGCCGCCGGCACGCCGAGCGCGGCCGCCTCGCGATTCATCGTACCGCCCGCGCTGACGACCAGATCGGCCGCCGCGATCAGATTCGCACCGTCGAGCGCGACGCGCGGAAAGATCAGATTCCGTGCGCCCTGGTAACGCGCGGCGATCGCTTCCCGCTGCGCCGCGGTGCGCGCCAGCAGCACGACGCTGATACCAGCGCGCGCGCTCAGACGCCCGATCAACTCTTCGAACAGATCGTTATCGAAGCGGTGATAGAGCGCATCGCTTGCGGGCGGACGCGCGACCACGAGCACATCGCTCGCAGCGATGCCAAACGACCGCCCGAGCGTCTCACCGAATTCGGGATCGGGACTGAAATCGGCGAGATATACATCCTCTTTAGTTCCATCGTAGCGCCGAACTTTGATGGCCGACGCGCCGTAGCGCCTGAGCGCCGCGCCGGGAAAAGCGCGCGGCACGATCACGCGCGAGGCGACCCTGAAGGCGAGGTGATTTGCCGGCTGATGCTCGTAGTCCATCAGCGTCACTGAGCGCGTTCCCAGCACGCGCGCCGCCACGATCTGCGTGTACGAGTTATGACTGACGGCGAGATCAAAGCGGCGCCCGTGCGCCCATCTCGCGAGCGCGGCGGCGCGTCCGATCAGATTCCCCGCCTTGCCCGTCAGCTCCCGTCCGCCATGTTCGCCGATCACAATCGGCGACAGCCCCGCCGTTTCTGCCAGCTCGATCGTTTGCGCGAAGTCGCGCGCCGTCGTCTCCACCTGGTGCCCGCGCCGCGCGAACTCCGCCCGCAAAGCGCGAAAGAAAGGGACGTGCGGCGAGTTGGCCAGATCAATCCAGATGCGCATGGGGTTAAGCCATCAGCTATCAGCTGTCAGCGATGAGCGGTGAGATCGAAACTGACGGCTGATTACTGATTGCTGACTGCTGATTG
>JANOGZ010001172.1:0-2245 GCA_031406255.1 Pyrinomonadaceae bacterium
TATGCTGTAAAGGTCTTAGGCTACTGCCGATCACAGAGGCAAGAGGTAAACCAGCAGGTGCTCCAACTGATCGTAATCAACCCATCTCGTCACGTACTCATTTCGGCGGATGTCGTCTTCCATCGGGTACGGATCTGCCGCCTCGTCATGGGTGACAATCACGACAGGCACCGGCCTGAGTCGCGCCTTCTTGATGATCTGGCGCGCGGCCACAAGGCCGTAGAGCAGTGGCATGTTCAGATCCACAAAGAGCAGATCCGGGTGCACGTGCTGAGCGTCTGCTATCGCATCCCGACCGTTGTCGGTGTCGATCACACGGTAACCGTTAAGCTCGAGGACTTGCTTGAGCTCGGAGCGGGATGCCTCGTCATCTTCCACCACCATGACGGTCGGAACATAGTCCAATCTTGTTGCCATCGTCGTACCTCCTGTGAGAGGAATCTCAAGGGCAAGAGGTGAATCGACCACATCCGTGATGGGGCAATCCAGGGTATGGACTACAGGGGGTCTGCAGGAGGGGATTAAAATATGAACCTTTCTGTTGATCACTGTCAAGATGTAAGTACAGCTAATCTCGGGTGCATCCGATCAGGAGTTTTCTTCAATCTTATCGGCTGCGTTTGGATGAGTGCCATACAGTTCCGCTCCGTTTGACGGATCCAGAGTCAAAAAGTGGCACACAACTGGCATACCAAACAATAACGGACAGCCATTTGGCTGTCCGTTATTGTTTGATTCTCATGGAGGCGATGATCGGAATCGAACCGATGAATAAAGGTCTCGCAGACCCTTCGAGGGGCATCGTACTAAATCAATGAGATCAGTAACGGCCTTGCCACTTTATACCATTCCATCTTACTGAGTACTAGCCACAAAAACGGCCACAGGTACAATTGATGAGGGCCCATACTACTATTGCCAGTTCATTGACTATGCGAATCAAGAGTAGAAAAAGCAGACTAACCAAGAGTTCGTTAGAATCGGTTTGTGGAACACGAACTCATCGAACTCTACTTGCTAGTCTGCCGCTTGTACGATAAACGGCCCGACTTGAAATATCAACGCTTGAGCAACTTCCGTCCGCGTTGCACGGACGAAGAACTCTTAACCATGTACCTGTTTGGTCACTTGCAAGGTTTTCATCAACAACGCCGCATCTATCACTACGTGCGTCGTCATTGGCACGTGTGGTTCCCGGCACTGCCCAGTTATCAAGCTTTCAACCGTCGCCTGAATCTGCTCGCCCCGGCTTTCTCAGAACTCATTGGCAACGTCTTGGAATCCTCGATTGTGCAACTCGCGCCCTCAGCCGACCGCTTGATTGACAGCTTACCCGTGATGTTGGCCAAAGGCACGAGAAGCAGCACCGCACGAGTCGCCAAGGAAGTGGCGGACAAAGGGTTTTGCTCAAGCAAATCGAGCTACTATCACGGCGTCAAGCTACATACCATCGCCTTACGTCGGACAAACAAATTGCCCATCCCGGCGCTCCTGCATCTGAGCCGTGCTTCACAACACGATTTAGTGGCGTTGCGTGAACTCAACCCCGTCTTGGGCGACTGTTACCTGTTCGGCGACAAAGCCTATGCCGATGAAGAGACGAAAACAGTGTTCGCCGCACGTGGGACACATCTCGTGACGCCATATAAGAGAAAGCGGAACGAGCCGGAAACCGCTGCTCCGGCACTGTGGTCGCGTTTTGTCTCCAGTTTCAGACAACCGATTGAGGGTTTCTTCGGCTGGTTAATTCAAAGAACGAATATCCAGAATGCTTCGCGGGTGCGTTCAACGAAAGGATTGTTCGTGCATTGCTACGGCAAACTCGCAGCGGCTTGTGTGCTCTTAACTTTCTACTCTTGATTCGCATTGACTATAGCAATTAATTTAAAGCGGGTTCAATTATGGCTTACCGGGCCGTAACCCTCCCCTTCGCCGTGCGGGCGTTCTAACCCGATGAGCAGAATATTACGGGCTCATACCCCGGCAATTATCTCTCTAACCTTCCCTCTGGCGCACTCGGCCGAACGCGGATAGAATGGTCCGGCTCATTGGTGTATCACCTATCGCAGCGCGCAGGCACCCGCGTCAGCAGCTATGGCCCTCGCCCCCGGCACACATCTCGGACGCTATGAAATCCGCTCCCTCATCGGCGCGGGCGGGATGGGTGAGGTGTATCTCGCTCTAGACACCGAATTAGAGCGTACTGTCGCGCTCAAACTCCTGTTCGCTGATGTTGCGCCTGACC
>JANOGZ010001173.1:0-1107 GCA_031406255.1 Pyrinomonadaceae bacterium
GCTGATGCGTAAAGGGGCGGCCATGAGGAAATCGCTTTTCAACTTTCTAACAGGCTGCGACGACAGCGTGGTTATGAGCTCGACTTTATCCATTTACGCGGCATAGCAGAGCGTATCTGTCAGCCGCTCAAGTAATGAGCGCGGGACTTTTATCATCTCGGCTCTTGTCTCCGACATCTGAATATGTTCATAACTCCACAACCACCGCCGCACAAACGCAATCGTGTCGGAAAACGTCGCGCTCTCTTTGCGGTACCACGCCGCGCGACGCACAGGCAGCGACTGCTCGTCGAGCAAGCGCCCAGCCAGCAGGGTTACCAACGAGTACAGCCCCAGCAAACAAGGCGTGCTGCGCGCTATCGCTTTCGCAGACCATTGGCGCTGCGTTTCCACTCCCAGATGCGCCCTGACTTCTTCAAAGGTCACTTCCATCTGCCACCGCTTCACGAACCATTCCACTACCTGCTGCGGCTGAGCCTCCAGTTTGGTCGAAAGCAACGCTTGCGTGTCGAACTTCTTTTGCGGGTCGCGGATCAGCACCCAACGGATCGGCACCGCAGGCAAGCCTGCGTGATACCACACGCAGGTCGCCGAGGCGACCTCAACCACTCGCTCACCTTCGCCATACCAGCCCTTGACCTTCACCCTCTGCCAGCGCGTCTTGCGGTCATCGGCCACTGCTTGAAGTGTCGACAACCGTTTGCCTTTCCTGCGCGGACGCCCCATCTGTCCAGCGACGCGCTCTGCGGCCGGTTCATACAAGGCCGCGTCCAAGCGCAAGCGTGTCACTACGGTGACGGACGAGCGCACGGCCTCCAACAACTCAAGGGCCGCGAAACTGCTGTCTGCCGTGACGACCAGATCGCGCTTGGGCAGCCACTGTGCCGCCAGCAACAACATCTGGCGGGCACGATCCGTCAGCTTGCGGTGGCCGCGTCCGCGCTCTGTGCAGTAGCGCTCCGATGGACACAGCGCAGTCAAAAACGGCAATGCCCAGACACGCTCGGCCCACGGAATCTTGACCAGCAGCATCAAGGAGAGCCAGCGCAAGCCGCTCGCCTTGACGAAATGGGAACGAGAGGAGCGCACCGGATCGCGATAGATCCC
>JANOGZ010001195.1:0-4625 GCA_031406255.1 Pyrinomonadaceae bacterium
CCCCGGTGCGCAGGGTATCGCCATCGAGACTCCCACGCTCGATGGCGACAATACGCTCGGCGGGGATGAAGACACGACCGAGAACCCCTAGGTCCTCAACTCCGGCTATTGAGCACCATCAATACTTCGGCACGACCCGCCCGAGCGCCTCTCCTCATGTTTGATCAGGCGGAAGCGAACGAATGTCCCTTCCTTATAGCGGTTCTCAATCGAGGGCGACCCGCGTTGGGAGTCCACGCTTTAGCATGCTTGTGAGAGCGGCCTGAAGGCTGAGCTCTAAACGAGCCGAGCTGATCTGCAAACGGCTATCAGCTCATCAGCGCTCACCCTGGTTTGTGCCAGGCGGCGAGCACCTCCTGTTCGCGCTCCGAGCGAAGAGTATCGTCCGGCACGACCATTCCGTAATCTTTGTCCGCCGCCCGACCGGCGGCCGGATGCGCGCCGTCCCCTTCGAGCGTATCGCGTATTGTTTCAGCGAGCGGGCGAAAGGTGAGCCCGGCAGCGATTGCTTTAGCGCAATTGATTGATAAAAAGTAACGGTGCGTAGCGTCCTCCTCCTCGGGGAGCCAGAGGGGAAGTTCCGACCAGGGCTTGATTCCCGATTCGATGAGAAAACGCTCGCTGACCCAGGTGAAGCGCGCATCGCTGCCGCTCACGCGTTTGCATTCCTCAAGCAGGCGTTCCATCGTCAAAATATAATCGGGTCCGGTGGCGTTGTAGATGCCCGTGCGGCCTTGCTCCACCATTCGTATCGTCCACTCTGATAAATCCCGCGCGTCGATAAGCTGCATCTGCTTTTCGGGTCGGCCCGGGGCGAGCGCCTCGCCGCCGCGCGCCACGCGACGCGTCCAGTAAACGAAGCGGACGGTCGTGTCATGCGGGCCGACAATCAGTCCGGGACGAATGATCAGCGCACGCCCCGGCATCGCCCTCTCCACCGCCTGCTCGCATAAGACCTTCAGCGGGCCGTACGTCTCGCCGGTCACTTCTTCGACGCCTTTATTCGTTAACTCGCCGAGCGGAGCATTCTCGTCGGTGACGGGCCGGCTGAAATCCGCGAAGACGGTGATCGTCGAGATAAAGACGTAGCGCTCGACCGCGTCTGTCAGCAGCGCGGCCGAGCGGCGCACGATGCGCGGCACGTAACCGCAAGTATCAATCACCGCATCCCATCTCTTGCCGTCGAGCGCTGATAGGTCGCCGTCGCGGTCGCCGCGCAGTTTTTCTACTTCCGGGAACAGGTCGGGGTTATGCTGGCCGCGATTAAAAAGGGAGACCTCGTGTCCCTGACGCAGCGCGGCCTCGACCAGATGACGACCGAGAAACATCGTCCCTCCGAGAATCAGGATCTTCACTGAGTGACCTCCATGGAGCGGTTCTTTATTAGAGCGTGCGCGTCACTTTGGCGAGCGAACGGGGCGCATCCGGATCAAGCCCCTTGGCCGCCGCCAGCAGCGCGGCGAAGAGTTGGGCGGGGATGATATAGGGAATCGGCGCGATCAGTTCGTCAATTTCGTCCGGCATCCTGAGCGCGCGTATACACAGGCTTGCTATTTCTTCCTCTCCGGTAATGACCAGCGTATCGGCGCGCAATTCACGCAGGCGGTTGATCAAAACTCTTACGCCTTCAAGGGTTGCGCCGGAGGGGGCGAACAGAATGATCGGAAAATGGCGCTCGACGATCGCGAGCGGCCCATGCAGAAAATCGGCCGACGAGAAACGCTCGGCGACAACATAACAGGTCTCCATCAATTTGAGCGCCATCTCATAGGCGTTGGCGTAGAGGAAACCGCGCCCGACCACCACGCAGTTTTCCATAAAAACGTAACGCTCGACCAGCTCTTCAACCGCGGAGCGCAATTCGAGCGCCCGCGCGGCATATTCGGGGACGCGCTCATACAGCCCGCGCACAGCAGCGGCGCCGATGCTATTGGCGTCCGCCAGCGAAGCGGCGAGCATATAGAGGAGCATCATCTGGCCGGTGTAGGTCTTGGTCGCCGCCACGGAACGCTCGCGCCCGCCGTGCATCAGGAGCGTTTCGTCGACGACGCCGACCATTGATGAGGCCGCTTCGTTCGTGATTCCGATCGTATAAGCTCCGCCCGCGCGGGAGTTTTCCAGCACGAGATTGATGTCTTCGCCCTCGCCCGATTGGGAGATGCCGACGACGAGCGCGCGCTGCAACTTCAATTTTGCATGGTACAGAGTATGCACCGAGGGAGCGCACAGCGAAACCGGAATGCCGGTCGTTACTTCGAGCAGGTAACGACCGAAGAGGGCGGCATTATCAGAACTGCCCCGCGCCACCAGGACGATCAGGTCAATCTCACGCGCCCTGAGAAATTTACCCAGTCGCTCGATTTTAACGCGTTCTTCGGCGATGGTTTTCTCGAGCGCCGACGGTTGCTCGCCGATCTCCTGTAGCATTAATGACACGTGATCTATTCATCCTCTCCCGAAATTTCCCGTCTCGCCGGTAAATATGACATCATTGTCGCCGTAGTGGCGCCAAAAGAGCAACGCACGGGAAATATTCAAAGCTACCGAACATATCTCTGGCACATGCGAAGCATCCGAAGAAAACCCCGCTCGATACGACTGTGGCTGTTTATCCTCACGCTTTCCCTGGCGCCTGCGAGCGCGCGGGCGCAAAGCGGGGGAAACGCTGCGAAAGCCCTACAACTCATCCCGCAGCCGAAACAGATCAGGGCTACCGGCGAGACCTTCCGGATCGGCAAAACCGCGCGGGTCGTGCTCGCCGATCCACGCTCGGAAGATGATCGCTTCGCCGCGCAGGACTTCATCGACGACGTGCAGGAAACCGCGGGCGTCGCCCTGAGAATGGAAAAGGGGGGCGGCGGAAGAGGCGCGGCCATCCTGCTCGGAGCGGTTGACCTCGCGCCGGTTCGCGCCGCGCTCCAGCGCGTTGGTCTCAGCGTGCCGCCGGACCTCGACGCGGAAGGCTATGTGCTCGGTGCGGCGGGAGACGAAGTGGTCGTCGCGGGGCGCACGGCGGCCGGCATCTTCTATGGCATGCAGACCCTGAAACAACTCGTGCGCGGCGAGGGCAGCACGACTTATATCCAGGGGGCGCGGATAACCGACTGGCCGACGATGCGCTGGCGCGCCGTCTCCGATGATATTAGCCGCGGCCCCGTCCCGACGGTCGAATACATCAAGAGACAGCTACGCACCTTCGCCGCTTTCAAGCTCAACATGCACTCCTTTTACATGGAGCACGCTTTTACGAGCCGCGCGCACCCGCTGATCGGCCCCGAAGGAGGATCGTTGACGCCCGCCGAGATACGCGAGTTGGTGGTCTACGCGCGCCGCCGCCATATCGAGCTTGTTCCCGAACAGCAGACCTTCGGTCACCTGCACAAGGCGCTCAAGCTGGAAAAATATAACGAGCTGGCCGAAGTGCCCTATGGCGATGTCCTGTCGCCGCAGCAGGAGGGCACCTACCGTCTGATCGCCGACTGGTATCGCGAATTGAGCGAATTATTTCCCGGAAAATTTTTCCACATCGGGGCGGATGAAACGTTCGAGCTGGGCGAGGGACAGAGCCGTGAGGCTGTCGCCGCGCGCGGCATCGGCGCAATCTATTTCGCGCACCTGCGGCGCGTGCGGGAAATCTTAAATCCCTACCAGCGGCGGCTCATGTTCTGGGGGGATATCGCGCTCAACCACCCGCAACTGATCGGAAGCGTCCCGCGCGACATGATCGTGATGAACTGGGATTATTACCCGCGCGACTCATACATGCCGCGCCTCGACGCCTTTAAGAAGGCTGGTCTGGAACAGTTCGTCTGCCCGGGCGTGCAGAATTGGAATCAGATATTTCCCAACACGGAGGTGGCCGTCAAAAATATCAGCAACTTCGTGCGCGACGGGCAGTCTGCGGGCGCCCTCGGGATGATGAACACTTCCTGGGATGATGATGGCGAGACGCTTTTCGAGGTGACGTGGTACGGAGTCGTGCTCGGCGCGGCCGCCAGCTGGCAGAGCGCGCCGCTGGAGATCGAGAGCTTCGACCGCAGCTTCGACTGGGCCTTTTTCCGTAACGGCGACGGCGAGCCGTTCACGCGGGCCGTGCGTGCGCTCGGCAGCGTCAACGATTTAATGGGGATCGGTTTCACCAATACGGCGTTCTGGCGTGAGCCTTTCACCTCCGGGTTTCAGGAGTTCGCGCGGGGCCACAGCGAAAAGACGGCGCGCATGCGTCTCCAGGTCGAGGAAGCAGAGGAAACGCTCGTGCGCAATGCCGTGCGGGCGCGCCGCAATCGTTCGACCCTTGACGCGATGCGTTTTGCCGCACAGCGCTTCGATCATATGGGACGGCGCATGCAGGTCGCGGAGCAGTTCAGTCGGGATTACTGGAACGCTTATCTGAATCTGGGCGATCGCGGAAAAGTGCAGCGACTGAGACGCTATACCTCGCCGATCTACAATGCTCTGCGCGAGATGGCCGAGGAGCTGGCCGTGCTGCGCCAGAGTTATCGCGAGAGATGGCTGGCGGAGAACCGCCCGTACTGGTTGGATAGCATTACGGTGCGCTATGATCTCGCCATCGCCGGCTGGCTCTCGCGCAGCAAAGCGCTCGAAGAAGCCCTGCGCGAATACGA
>JANOGZ010001214.1:0-3733 GCA_031406255.1 Pyrinomonadaceae bacterium
GAAGGCCCTCCGCTCGCCGACGCGCCGGCACATCGCTTCGAGCGAACGTTCGGCGAGACCGATCAAGCGCATGCAATGGTGAATCCTTCCGGGCCCGAGACGGCCCTGCGCGATCTCGAAGCCGCGGCCGGGCCCGAGCAGCATATTCGCGGCGGGCACCCGCACCTTCTCAAAAACCACTTCGGCATGGCCGTGTGGCGCGTCATCGTAACCGAAGACGCTGAGCATCCGCTCGACGCGCACACCCGGCGCATCCATCGGCACGAGAATCATCGACTGCTGCTGGTGGCGCGGGGCATGCTCATCAGTCTTGCCCATAAAGATCGCGACGCGGCAGCGCGGGTCGCCCGCTCCCGAAGTCCACCATTTCCTTCCGTTCAAAACGTACTCGTCGCCATCACGAATAATACTTGACCGGATGTTGGTGGCATCAGATGAAGCCACTTCCGGTTCGGTCATCGCGAAACAGGAGCGTATCCTGCCTTCAAGCAATGGCCGCAGCCATTGCTCCTTCTGCCGGGGCGTACCGTAGCGCACCAGCACTTCCATGTTTCCCGTGTCGGGCGCGGAGCAATTGAAGACTTCCGGCGCGATCGGTGACCTCCCCATGATCTCGCACAATGGCGCGTACTCGAGATTGGTCAGCCCCGCGCCGTACTCGCTCTCCGGCAAAAACAGATTCCATAAACCGGCGGCGCGAGCGCGTTCCTTCAATTCTTCGATGATCGCCGTCGGCTGCCAGCGATCCCCTTCGCGCACCTGTTCCGCGAATGTGCGCTCGTGCGGATAGACGAATTCGTCCATGAAGGCCGCGAGCCGGTGCTGCAGTTCCCTGACCCGCGGGGAATATTCGAAGTCCATCGGTCAGCTCTTTTCTTTGACAAGTCGAACAGGTTGATCGAGGCGTTACCCTCAGCGGTCCGAGGAGATTGATCATCCACGCTTTTGCGACGCCGCGCAAGGCCGGCGAGACGCATGGTTTTGTCAGGTCATGTTGTTAATTGTCGGGAGCTCAAGCGATAATATGATCACGTCGCCGTTCATCACCTCGCCGCCGGGATCAGGGCATCAGTCTATCGCCGGAAGAGCGTTCTCTCACAGGAAAAATTTATCTTCGATGAAAACACTTACAGGCAAAACGCTTTTTATTACGGGCGCAAGTCGCGGGATCGGCAAAGCAATCGGCCTTCGCGCCGCGCGCGATGGAGCCAACATCGTGATCGTCTCCAAAACCGTCGAACAGCAGGCTCGACTCGACGGCACGATTCACACGGCCGCCGCGGAGATACGCGCCGCGGGCGGGCGGGCTCTGGCCTGCGCCGCCGACATTCGCTTTGAAGAACAGATTCACGAAGCGGTCAGGCAGGCGGTCGAGGAGTTTGGCGGGATCGATATTCTCATCAACAACGCGAGCGCGATCAGCCTGACCTCGACGCTCGACACGCCGTTAAAACGCTTCGATCTGATGCACGGCGTCAATACTCGCGGCACCTTCGCCTGCTCGCAGGCGTGCCTTCCGCACCTGTTCAAGGCCACAAATCCTCATATCCTGAACATCTCGCCGCCGCTCAATATGGAAGCGAAGTGGTTCGCGCCGCACGTCGCTTATACGATGGCGAAGTACGGGATGAGCATGTGCGTCCTCGGAATGGCGGAGGAATTACGTCGAAAGGGTGTCGCGGTCAACGCTCTGTGGCCGCGCACGGCCATCGCCACGGCCGCGGTGATGAATTTGCTCGGCGGTGAAGCGGCGATCCAGCGCTGCCGAAAACCGGAAATCATGGCCGACGCGGCGCATTACGTCCTGACGCAGCCGAGCCGTGATGTGAGCGGCAACTTCTTTATCGACGAAGACGTGCTGCGCACGGCCGGTTTGAGCGACTTTGATCAGTATGCGGTTTCGCCCGGCACAGAGCTCTTTCCGGACTACTTCCTCTAAGCAGCACCGCGAACCGTCCGGGTGTTTTCGTGCGGGAGATAGCAGACGCCGTGATCCCCCTTTCGTTGAAGCGGCAGTGGTTTTAGCGGCGCTCATCCGCGGCGAAGCGCTAGAGGCCGGATTTGCGGCTTTGTAAGCCGCCGAGCTGCGCTGAAAGCTTGATGGCCGCCGAACGAACGATGGCGCCGATCTTCGGCAGCTGCTCGTCGGAGATTTGTCCGACGGTGCCGCTGACTCCGATGGCGGCGACGACCTCTCCGCTCGCCGCAAAGACCGGCGCTGCCACACAGCGCACGCGCGCTTCGTTCTCCTCATCATCAATCGCGAATCCGCGCTGGCGCGTCGCCGCCAGATCTTCGAGCAGGCGCGGCAGGCTCGTGATCGTTTTCAACGTGGCCGGGCCGACCGGATGGTGGAGGCCGACGATCTCCTGTATCTCCGCGCGATCAAGATAGCAGATGAGGGCTTTTCCCACCGCCGTCACATGAGGCACCATGCGGCGTCCGATCCACGTCGCCATCTTGATGAATCCCGGCGATTCGACGCGCTCAATGTAGACGGCGTCGCCATGATCGAGGATTGCCAGATGCGCGCCGAGTTGCGTCCGTTCGACGACCAGGCGCAGATGTGACATCGCGATTTCGCGCAGCTCCATCCCCTGCATCGCCTGGCCGCCCAGGCTGAGGAGCCGGATGCCGAGCGTGTGCTGTCCGGTCTGGGCGTCGCGGCGCACATAACCGCGCTTGACCAGTGTCCGCAGCAAATAGCTCGTCGAGCTTTTCGGGATGCGCGTGCGCCGGCTTAAATCCGAAATGGTCATCCCCTGCCGCTTCTCCGCCAGCAATTCCAGAATCGTCAGCGCGCGTTCGACCGAGACGACCTGGCTCCGATCGGAGGCCGTTTTGGCTTTTTCTGATTTGTTCATCTTACTGACAGACATCGCTTGTTTTTCGTCTCCGGAAGGTCAGTTACCCGGCTCGCTGCCAAAAAACTTCAACGCAAAAGGTCGAGGTTTTGTTCACCATTTTGAACAGCGTTCAGAGTGTGTGTTAATTTTTCGTCGTTTTCCCGAAATTAACATCGAGTTACCCGCAAAAACCCTCTACAAAGGCGTCAACTAGTGTTCAGTCTAGTGAACCAAGTATTGATCTGACCGTGCCCGGCATGGTACAAGGTGAGGCACCGTTTGTCGAGGAGATGTTCGTAATACTGAACACCGCAACCCGCGGGGACAGCCAAAGGAGTGGACGACGATGTTTTTAGTGGAAGAAAAGGTAGCGCCGAGTGGTTCCTGCTGCGCGATGATTTACATGCGGCCGGATGGTCTCTTCGAGGGCCGCATCTATCCCCGGGGCCGGGCGGCAGCCAATCCCGGCGCGGTCGAAGCGGACGGTGAGAATTTCGAGATGTGCTGTGTCACCGACACCCTGGGGCGCGCACAGAGCATCGTCTATGAAGAGATCGGGCTGTAAGGGTCGCCATTCAATCATGAGTAATCGGGTAAAGAGAAAGGCGGGCTCGCATTGAGCGCACCATCCGAACGTTTTTTAGAAATAAATTCTGCCCCCCAGAATTTTGATCCGGCTCAGGAGTATGGGCCGGAGTTCCTCGATTTTCTGCTCCGCCTGCACCGCCGGTTTACGCCCTGGCAGCAGCAGCTGGCGGCCCAGCGCGCCGAAAATCTGGCGGCTTCCATGCAGGGGCGCAAGCCACAGTACCTGCCGCCCTCGGAAGCAACCACGTCTGACTGGAGCATCTCGGTGCCCGGCTGGTGCACTGATCAGCGAAATCAAA
>JANOGZ010000006.1:0-2497 GCA_031406255.1 Pyrinomonadaceae bacterium
CCGAGGCTGGCGCTTACGCCGCGCTCAGGATGAGCGCGCCCGACGGCGAGCACGAGGTTGCCGATCTTGAGCGCGGAAGCGTCGCTCGTAGTAGCGTTTGCGTCTCCGCTCGCTGCTTCGCCGCTCTCAAAGCGAAGCACGGCGACATCGATGCTCGGATCGCGCCCCGCGAGCGTCGCCGAGTACCTTCGTCCGTCGCCGAGCGTGACGGTAATCTCTTCGTCGCGCCGCACGGTGTGGTTTGTCGAGACCACGATGCCGGGTCGCCAGATGACTCCACTCGTGGCGACGCGCGGGCGGGCGTCAACCGCGACAATCGCGGGACTGACCTTCCCAACCACCGCCGCTACACTTTGCGAAAGGGCGAGCAATGAACCACTCATCTGCGTATCAGATGCTTCCATGGTAATCCCTCCGAATGTTTGACAAATATTCGCAGAACAACTCCGTTCATGTTCCGAGAGGTTGCCACAGTCAGGAAGGAATCGGTACCAGCCATTAGACTAATTGTCACCCGGAAATTCGGCGGGGGCAAGATTTACACCAGACCACCTGACGGCTAAAAGTTTTCCTTCAGTGAGATGAGTCAGAGACGCGGTTGGACAGGCGAAGTTCGTCACGGAGCTATTTGGAGTTGCTTCCTAACAAAACTCATCATCGGGCGAGATCTATCCCGTAACAATCTCTGCAACGCAATCGGTTGAAGGACGTGACGGCTTGCACCACCGTCGCCGCGCCCGCCACCAGCGCGATCCTGCAGCACAAATCTGTGCGCCCCTGGATGACCACCTAATCAATCTGGAAATTGGTCGAAGCGGGCAGCACCATCCCCATCGCTTGGTTAACGAGCATCAGCACCGTTCCGAGCGCCACACGCCTGCGGTCGTCCGCCCACACTACCTCACGCGCATCGCTTCAGGCGGATGACCAGGGGATCTTCTACCGGCACTGTTCGACCATCACTTTCTTGACGACCTCAACCCGCGTGTCGCCGAACGCGCTCGATCAGAACCGAGTCGCCGAATTCGTGCGTCCGGTAACCCCCCGCGTCCAGCTCCGCGCTCGTGCGCAGAAGAGTCGCGTCGTCGAGGAAGGCGCGCAGCAACTCGTAGTGGCTGGTTCCGGGCTCGTGCGTGCCTGAGAGGATCGCGTCGACGACGCGCAGCCGGCTCGTCGGGCCGAGGTGTTGCGTCGCAAGCCCCTCGCCGCTCCGCACGTGGCCGTCTCCTGTCGCCGCGTGTTCGAGCGCACGCACGACGCTTGTGCCGACGGCGACGATGCGCCCGCCGACCTCCCTCGCGCGCCGGATCGCGAGGGAGGTTGCCTCCGGAATGCGGTACGGCTCGTCGAAAGGCAGGAGGCGGTCGAGTTCGTCGTCACCGGTGGACGAGATGCCGGCCGCGTGCGTGATCGTCGCGAACTCCGCCCCGCGATCTCGCATCGCGGCCAGCGCTCGCCAGTCGAGCACGAAACCCGCGGACGGCGGCTCGAACGCGACCGGCGGGCCCGCGATCCGCGTCCACACATCCCAGAGCGCGAGAGGCGTCTTGACATGCGCGTACTGGATCGGGCGGCCGTGACGCGCCAGGCCGGCCCAGACCTCGTCCGGTGCGCCCTCGAATAGCAGCGACACGAGGCGCGAGTGCCCCAACAACCGCTCCACCGTCGCGCGGAGTGGCCCGAGGGCGAGCCGGTCTCCGGCCACGAGGGGCGGGGGCGGCGGCCGGTCTTCGGTGCGCGTGCGGAAGTCTCCCTCGCCGAAGACCACGGCGCTGAAGCGGCCGACGTCTTCGGGCCTGAGCGAAGGGCGGCCAGCGAGCCGCACTTCGACGTGTTCGCCGGTTGCGGCGTGCACGCCCTGCAGGCTCGCCGGAAGGGTCGCTGCGTCGTTGGCGATCACAAGGTCTTCTGAGCGCAAAAATTCGACGAAGGCGGAGCGCGGGGCGTGGCCGATCCGCCTTCGCGCATCGACGACCAGGAGTTTGGCATGCGGCGGGCGTTGGTCCGTCCGGTCGGCGGCGATCATAAAGTTGCTCCTTCGAGTGCGGAAACGGCCGTTGATGGCCTGCTCGATGCGCCGCGTCCTGGAAGCGCGTCGGCGATAGCGTCGGCGAGTTCGCTGGCCGCCCGTTCCGGCCGCTTCAGTGTTGCGGGATCAGCGTCGGGGACGGCCGCCGAGTGCATCGGCGTATCCATGTCGCCCGGGTCGAGCGAAAGGAAGCGCACGCCGTCAGCTGCGTGCTCTTCGCCCCAGATGTGGCTCAGGTGGTGCAGGGCGGCCTTGCTCGCGCCGTAAGCGCCCCAGCCCGGATAGGGGTTGATCGCGGCATCGCTGGAGATGTTCAGGACGACCGCGCCTCGCCCTTCGCGCGCCGAGGCGGCCAGCGCACCCATCAGCGCCTTCGTCAGCCGGAAAGGGCCGATGACGTTGGTGGCGAACGCGCGCTCCAGGTCCTCACACTCGGTGTCGCGCAATAATTCCTGTCGCCACGACCGG
>JANOGZ010000068.1:0-15280 GCA_031406255.1 Pyrinomonadaceae bacterium
CGAGCACGCCCACGGCCTCGCGCCAAACGGATGTCCGCCATTTTATTGACAGGTCCTTGTTATCCACAAATGTAACATTGCGTTTCTGTTGTAGATAATAAATGCCGCCAGCGGCCAGCGGTATCGAAGCAAGCAGACAGATGAGGATCACCTTGCGACTGGCTCCGGCGAGCACGATCACACCCGCCGAGATCGCAAATCCTCCCCACGAAGCTCTTGTCACCGTCAAAAACAACGCCGCCGACATCAGCACCAGGGCGGCCGCAAGTAGCAATCGGCGTTTCGCGAACAACGCTCCCGGTACAAGGATCAAAAGCCCAAACACGAGCGAACCGACAAGCTGCAACGCCTCGGCACCCCCAGCGCGAAAATCTTCACCGGCGCGGCGCTCTCCCTCAGCGCACGCGCCTTCAGCAACAAAGGCGGCGCCGAGGTCGAGATTCCGAAAGTCTCTTTCGTGTGGGATTCGAGCGATCAGAGCCGCGCGACAGTATCGCCTCCGGCGATGGGTGACGCGATCACAGCCCACGGCGTGAGCGCGGGTAGCACAAGCATCCGTGCGCAGGCGGGCGGAGCGCAGATGACGACGACCGTCGCCATTCTTCCCGTCGCGGCACGCCTCCGCCTCAACCCTGAATGCGCCATGCTGCCGGTCGGCGCTGCGCTCACCTTCACGGCGAGCGCGCACGACGCGAATGGTGATCCGATCCCCGATCTGACGTTCAGTTTCTCGCTGGGCGACTCTTCCCCTCCCGGGGCGGCCAGCATCATCTCGACCACCTCGAACACCGTCGCCGTGCGTGGGGACAGTGCTGGAGCGGTCACTCTCACAGCGACTTATAGACGACCCGGTGACGATCTGGCGCTCGAAGCGGCATCTGTCATCACGGTCGTCAACGCTCCCGTTCCGACCGGCGGGCAGGTGATTATCAACGAAGCGCTCGTCTCCTTCTCGACCTCGGGCACGCAAATGCGCCAGGACTTCATCGAGCTTTATAATATGACGACCCGCGCGCTCGATATCAGCGGTCTCGTCGTCCGCTTCCGTCCCGCCGGCTCCGGTAGCGCGCCCGGTAGCATTACTCTTCCCGGTGCGCTCGGAAGCGGCACGACGGTGATTCAGCCGCAGGGGTATTTCCTGATCGCTAACGGCGCGAGCACTTTTGGTGTGATGGCCGACTACGATGCCAGTGCGGCGGGTTTCGATTTAAACGGTACGTCGGGCGGCGTTGAGATTGAAATCAGTTGTGTCAGGCTGGATGGTTTCGCTTACCAGGGAAGCAGCGCCGCTCTTCCCCGCCCCTTCGAGACGTATGCGGAAGGCGTACTCTTTAAATTCATGACCGGCGCCACGAATGATCTCATCCGCCACCCGAATGCGACGGACACAAATGATAACGCCGGTGATTTTCGTCGTAATGGCACCGCGACGAGCGTGTCGCCAAAGAAGCCCAACCCGACCGTGAGTCCGTAAATGAGAAATCCGGGCCGCAGACGCGCCGCCCGGATTTCTCATTCGCTCGTCACTCTTTGTTCCTCTCGGCACAGAATTTATCTGACAACGCCGGTCAGCGGGCTCGAAGCGCTGGCATAGAGGCGCTTCGGCATCCGCCCCGCCCGGTATGCGAGGCGTCCGGCTTCGATGGCAAGTCGCATCGCCGTCGCCATCTTTTCCGGTTCCGGCGACTCGGCGATCGCAGTGTTCATCAACACCGCATCGGCGCCCAACTCCATCGCAATCGCCGCATCAGATGCCGTGCCGACGCCGGCATCCACGATGATCGTCGCATGGGGAAGTTGCTCGCGCATGATGCGCAAATTTGCCGGATTCTGCACGCCGAGGCCCGATCCGATCGGCGCGGCCAGCGGCATCACGGCGACACATCCGACATCCAGCAGTTTCTTCGCCATGATCAGATCATCCGTAAAGTAAGGCAGCACCACGAAACCCTCGCGAACGAGCGCGCGCGCCGCCTCAAGCGTCTGCTCGTTATCGGGGAACAGCGTCGTCTGATCGCCGATGACTTCGAGTTTGATCAAATCTGTTTCGAGCGCCTCGCGCGCCAGCAGGGCTGTTCTGATCGCCTCCTCCGCCGTATAACACCCGGCCGTATTGGGCAGGATGGTGAGCGCCGGATCGAGGTGATCGAGAAAAGACTCCGTGCTTCTATCCAACGGCACGCGCCGCACGGCGACCGTGACCATCTCCGCGCCCGAGGCGCGATGCGCCGCCTTCATCTCATCGAAGCTGCGATATTTTCCCGTCCCGACGATCAGCCGCGAAGTGAACGCGCGGCCCGCGATCTCGAATGTTTCGCTTGGTGATGGAGCAACAGTAGACATAATCGTTCGCACACTTTCCGTCTATCTTTCTTTATTGTGATAACTCTACACCCTTGCTAAAGGAAAAAGAAACCACCGGCGGTTTTTGAATCGAGCGACTACGCGGAGCGCCGCTTGTAGATATTAAATGAACAAACTTAGACGCGGGTACCACCGCCCACGAAATGAACGATCTCGACGCGGTCGCCTTCGGCGAGCATGGTCTGCGACCAGTCAGCGCGCCGGATGACGCGGCGGTTGTGTTCGATGGCGAGGCGTTCGCGCGCCAGTTTCAGGTGCTCGATGAGATCGCTGAGGTTGATCTGCTCCGGCACCTCGCGGGCTTCGCCATTAACGTCAATCCGCAAGAATCGCTTCCCCTTCAGGCCGAATGAATGATGCGCCGCAGTTCCGCCTCGTTATCGCCGGCGCTGGCGCGTATCAGAATGGCCGCACGCCCGGAGTTAAAGCGGGGCAGCAACGCGCGGACGATGGCGACGCCATCCGGTCCGGTCGTGGTCGTCACGATCAGTGGCCGAAAACTCGTGCCGAGGACCTTCACGGTGATCCCGGCATCCTGAATCGGCTGACCGTTTTCCGGCCCATGGCCGACGTAAATCCGCATTGTTACCAGTTCGCCCGCGCGGAAATCACCCTCATCATCGAGCAAGGTCAAATACAGCGCATCGGTCGCTGCTTTCTCGCGTACGGCCTCGCTGGTTCCCTCTGCGCTCAGCGCCCCCGTCGCGCTCCCTTCGGCAGCCGCCGCCCCCTCGGACGTCACGTCGGATGTGGTGAGCGCACCGAGTTGGAAGCTGTAGCGCGTCTCGCCTCGATCCCCTATCTGATCCAGTGCCCCGGCCGGCGCCGCCTCGGCGAAGCGCGCCAATACCTCATCAATGCGATCCACGGCCCCATCCGGGGACGCCTCGTCATAAAAGAGCAGCGCTGCACACAACTCGCTGGCGGTCGCGCCGCGCCCGTCGAGCGAGAGAATAAAGAGACACTTTAATAAAAACTTCGCCTGCAAGCGCTGCATCGGCGCGAATTGCGCGACTGCTTGGGTTACCAACTCGTCGTAGGTGGCGAAGGCAACCTGCAATTTCTCCGAGCGGCGCAGGTCATACTCCAAGCGGTCAAACACCTCATCGAGCAGGACGGGCGACAGCGCCGGTCGGTTCGCGGAGCGTTGTGTCGCCATCGAAGCGAAGGAGAGGAATGAGAAAGCGGGAGCGTGCTGGCGGACGGCCGGCATCACTTCGGCGACCAGCGGATGGAGCGGATACAGGGCAGCAAAGCGCGCCTCACTCCAGTTGAAGCCGGGAACAGCGCCGCGCAGTGTCTGGTAAATCTCATGAAGCGCGGAGCGCGAGCGCGCGCTCTTGCGTAGCAAGTCCTGGTCGATGATGTTATAGAGGTGCTCCGGGTCCAGATAGTCAACCTGAAAGGCGCTGGCGAGCGCTCCGCTGGCGCCGATGGCATTGGCGATATCATCATCGAGGGCGAGCGCGATAAAGGCATTTATGTTCTGCGCGGCGGCGGCAAATTCGCTCAGCAGCGGGCCGTCATCGCGGCCATCGCGGACCGGGCGCACCGTGCGGTCAAAAGGAGTATCGACAATGATGACCGGGATCGCATCGGAGGCATGTGTGATCGCGCTGATCAGCATGCTCGCGGGATTGCTCCCCCACAGCGCCTTGCGAACGCCGAAAGCGGTGTTGAAAGCAGCGGCCACTTCTCCCAGCAATGTCTGGCGCGTTCCGCGTTCGACGCGAATCACGATGTAGCGTCGTTCCATCAGTCGCCGCGCGCTGATCGCCACATGCGCGTCCGCCACGTTCGTGCGCAGTTCCGGTGAGGCGGCCAGCGCGGCGAAGGTCGCCAGCGTGTGGCTTTTACCCACCCCTCGCGCGCCGGCAAGAGCGCGCGCCGCGCCGCGGCGCCGCGTCACGTCGGCGAGCCCATCGAGCCAGCGCGCCAGTAAATCGGAAGTCGCATCGGTGAAATGGTATGCGGCGAGCGCGCCGGACTGATCAGCGATATTCGTCGTCTCGTCGAAGGCGGCCACGGTCACCAAATCTTTTATCTTCTGCTGCGCGCCCTTCATCTGCTTCGGAAATTCGAAGTGCGATAAGGGACGCGCGGCTGCGCCGGCGGCATCCGCCGGCGCACCATGTTCCGGCTCGGCCACCGGCGACGTGCCGTCTGCCGGCGCGGACGGTTCCCCCTTGTCAGCAGCAGAAGCGGCGGCGCGCGACGACGGATCGCGCTCGCTCATCTGTTTCAGCTCGCCAATGCGGCCGGCGCGGACGGCGGCGCAAATCAGCTTGTGCTGACGATTAAGACGCTCGGCGAGGACGCTATCATCAAACCCGGAGGTAATCAGGTCGTCATAAGGCGTCCGCTTGCTGGCGAGAATTGCGCCGCCGACGTAGACGAGCGAGAGAATAAGGGGCGTATCCAGTCCTTTGTCTTCTGTCTGTACGTGGTAAGTTACGCCGTCGTACTCGACATCCGTGTTGAATCCGGTGATCACAACCGTTCCAGGTTTGGCGCCCCTCGCGCCGTCGAAAAATGTATGGAAGAAGAACGTCCGAAGAGGAGCTAAAGGCACAGTAACACAGCCCTTGAGAGGTGGTCAATCTCCTTATAGACGAAGCTTTTGCGATCCTTAAAACGATTTCTTGACACTCACCCCAGTCTGGACTAGGATAACCTTGTGCTATGATTCTCAATCTCCGTAAGGGCGCTCGCAAGCGTTCTTGTTCGGCGTCTGCCGATGGGAGGCAAGTGTGTTTGATCTAACGGCTTATCTGCCGATCCTGCTCATGTTCATCGTCGCCGCGGGCTTTGCCGTAACCAACGTTGCGGTGTCGCGAGTGGTCGGCCAACGCAAAGCGACCCGCACTAAGTTGATGCCCTATGAGTGCGGTAAAGACCCGGTCGGGTCGGCGAGAGAACGCTACTCGGTCAAGTTTTTCCTGATCGCCATGATCTTCATTCTCTTCGACATTGAATTGATCTTTCTGATGCCCTGGGCGGTGGTCTTCAGGACTCTCGCAGGTCCTGAATACGGCCTGCGCACGCTCGTCTATGTCGAGATGATGCTATTCGTCGTGTTGCTCCTCGTCGGATACGTCTATGTGCTAAAGAAAGGTTTGTTTGACTGGAACGAACGCGCGCGCATCGAGGCCAAAGCGGAAGCGCACGTGCTCGCTCAGGCGGAAGCGCGCGAGCACGGAGCTGCTATTACCGCGGCGCCCGCCCGCGCCGCCTGAAGTTTGCCCGGAGAGGTTTTACAATGGGTTTAGAAAGTGTTATCGCCGAAGCGTTACCAGAGGTTTTGACGACGCAACTGGATGCGCTCGTCAACTGGGCGCGCAAATCCAGTTTGTGGCCGGCGACTTTCGGCCTCGCCTGCTGCGCCATCGAGATGATGAACGCCACGAGTTCGCGTAATGATCTGGCGCGTTTCGGCGCTGAAGTATTTCGCGCCAGCCCACGCCAGGCTGATGTGATGATCGTGTCGGGTCGTGTGTCGCGCAAGATGGCGCCGGTGCTGCGGCGCATTTACGATCAGATGCCGGAGCCGAAATGGGTTATCTCGATGGGCGCCTGCGCCACCTCGGGCGGCGTGTTTGACAACTATGCGATTGTCCAGGGTGTCGATAAGGTGGTGCCGGTCGATGTCTATATCCCGGGCTGTCCGCCGCGCCCCGAAATGCTGATCCACGCCGTGATGATGTTGCAGGACAAAGTGATGAAAGAATCCCTGCGCGACCGTAAAGACGTGCCCGCCGAAGAAGCTCGGGAAAGCGTCCCCCCCGGCACCCTGCCGGCGTCGGGCGTCTCGGCGACCAATGAAGCGGCGGCACAGCAGACCTCGCGTCCATACACGATCGCCTCGCGGCATGAGCGCCGTCGATCTTCATGAAAACTAAAGCTGCGCCATTCTGTTGACAGGCGCTGCTCGTAATTAAACCGCCAACTATTGATAGCCTATGACTAAAGACGTTGAGCGCGAACAGAGTCTGGCGACCGTGGGTGGACCGACGCCGGATAGAGATCGATCGCCGTCGCCGCTGGTGACGGCGATCGAGCGTATGCGTCCGGAATGGGTTGCTCAGATGAGCGAAGCCTTTGGCGAGCTCACCCTGGTCATTCCGCGCGAACAGATTGTCGAAGCCTGCACGTTTCTTAAAACCTCGCCGGACTTCACCTTCAATTTTCTCGCCGATCTGTGCGGCGCGGATCGAGGGCCGGAGGAAGAGCCGCGTTTTGAAGTCAACTATCATCTGTTCTCGACGACCAGGTACCATCGCCTGCGGCTGAAGGTTTTGTTGAACGAGGAAGACCCGCACGTCCCTACCGTGACCATGGTCTGGCGCACAGCCAACTGGCATGAGCGCGAGACCTACGATATGTTCGGTGTGATTTTCGACGGCCATCCGGACCTTCGCCGTATCCTGCTGCCCGACGATTGGCAGGGTCACGCTTTGCGCAAAGACTTTCCGCTACGCGGCTATGAGCCATATAGCCTCACGTAAATCTTGACCGGCATTCGTTGGACGGCAAAGAGTGATCCCTAGTCCTGCTTTCAGGTAACCTGTCCGAGACCGAGATTACGTAAACTCATAATTATGAGCGTTTCAACCACAAATATTCCGCCGCAGTTCGAGGTCGTTGACCAACCGCTCGACACGCAGATGACGATCTCGATGGGGCCACAGCATCCGTCGACGCATGGCGTGCTGCGCCTCGAGCTGGTGCTCGACGGCGAGATGGTCCTGAAGACGACGCCCGACATCGGCTACCTCCATACGGGGATGGAAAAGCTTTTCGAATATAAGAAGTATCAACAGGGCATCGTCATCACCGACCGGATGGATTACCTGAACCCCCTGGGAAACAATCTCGCCTACGTGATGGCGGTCGAAAAGCTGCTCGGCATCGAAATACCCGAACGCGCGCAGGTGATCCGTGTGCTGATGTGCGAACTGCAACGCATCGCCTCGCATCTGGTATGGCTCGGCACGCATGCGCTCGACATCGGCGCGATGACCATCTTTTTCTACACCTTCCGCGAGCGCGAGAAGATTTTGAATTTGATCGAAGCCGCTTCGGGCGGGCGTTTGACGCCCTCTTACTTTCGCATCGGCGGCCTGATGATGGACTTGCCCGCCGGTTTCGAGCGCCGCGTCAAACAATTTACGGATAAATTTCAACACGCCATCGATGAATTCAACACCCTTCTGACGGGCAACAAAATCTTCCAGCGGCGCACCAAGGGGGTCGGCATCATCTCGGCCGAAGACGCGATTGATCTGGGTCTTTCGGGCCCGTGCTTGCGCGGCAGCGGCGTCGCGCTCGACGTGCGCCGCGCCAACCCTTATACGGGTTATGAGCACTATGATTTTGAGGTTCCCGTCGAGCAGGACGGCGACGTCTGGTCGCGCTATCTGGTCCGCATGCGCGAGATGAAAGAATCACTCAAGATCGTCCTGCAGGCGGCGTCGCGGCTCCGACCCGGCACCGTCAAGGCGGATGCGCCGAAGGTCGTGCTGCCGGAACGGCAGGCGATGAAGACGCACATGGACGCGCTCATTCATCACTTCCTGATCGTCGTCGAAGGTTTCAATGTGCCGCAGGGAGAGGTCTATCATCCGATCGAAGCCTCGAAGGGTGAACTCGGCGTATACATCAAATCCGATGGCGGGCCAAAACCGGCGCGCGTCCATTTTCGCGGGCCCAGCTTCGTTAATCTCTCGGCGCTGCCGCACATGATTCACGGCGAGATGCTCGCCGACGTGGTGGCGATTATCGGCTCAGTAGATATCGTGCTCGGCGAAATTGATAGATAGCAGCCAGCTATCAGCATTCAGCTTAATAGCTGTTCATGATTTGCTGAAAGCTGATGGCTAAGAACTTTATTTATGAGTGAGCAGTTTACGCCAAACAATCCGTTGCCGCAGGAAGCGAAAGTGCCGGCCGAGATCGCGACGTTCTCACCGGAAGTCGAGGCCGAGATTGACCGTCACCTCGCCAAATACCCGGTGAAGCGTTCGGCCATGCTTCCATTGATGTTCATCATGCAGCGCGAGCGCGGCGGATATCTCGATCCGCCGAGTGTGGCCTATCTGGCCGACCGCCTGGGCGTGCGCATTACGGACATCTGGGAGGTGGCGACCTTCTACACGATGATCAACACGGAGCCGATCGGCAGGTATCACATACAGGTGTGCCGCACGCTCTCGTGCAACATCCTCGGCTCAGACAAGATCACCGCACAGTGTACGGCGAAGCTCGGAATCAAGCCTGGCGAGACGACTCCTGACGGACGCTTTTCTCTCTCCGAAGTCGAGTGTCTGGGCTCATGCGGAACGGCTCCCGTCTTGCAGATCGGATTTGATTACTACGAAAACCTGACGCCCGAAAAAACTGACGAGATCTTAACGTCATTACCATGAGAGCATCCAGCCGTCAGCCGTCAGCTTTCAGCGGTCGGCGAGAGCTTGTGGCGCGACTTCTACTTACAGCTGACCACTGACCACTGACCACTATGTTTATCGGAGCCATCGGATGTGAACCCATGCAGTTGGCGCGCGTCGGGCTGGAGAATTCCCAGTCGCTCGACGTGTACCGCAAAAATGGCGGCTATGAGGCGCTCAAGAAGGCGCTCACCACGATGTCGCCGGCTGATGTGATTGCCGAAGTGAAGAAGTCTGCGCTGCGCGGTCGCGGCGGCGCGGGTTTCCCGACCGGGATGAAGTGGAGTTTCGTGCCGAAGGATTCGCCGAAACCGAAATATGTTGTCTGTAATGCGGATGAGTCGGAGCCCGGGACCTTCAAGGATCGGTACCTGATGGAGCGCGACCCGCACATGCTGATCGAGGGCATGTTGATTGCGGCGTACGCGCTCGGCTCACGCGCCACATACTGCTACACGCGCGGAGAATATCAGTATCTGATCGGCATCATGGATCGCGCCGCGGAGGAAGCGCGCGCGGCCGGGCTGCTCGGCGATAAGATTCTGGGTACGGATTTTTCCTGCGAGTATTACACGCACACGGGCGCCGGAGCCTACATCTGCGGCGAGGAAACGGCGCTGCTGAACTCGCTCGAGGGGTTGCGCGGTCACCCGCGGATGAAACCTCCCTTCCCGGCCGTCGCGGGCCTCTACGGCTGTCCGACCGTGGTCAACAACGTCGAGACGTTGACGGCCGTTCCGTGGATCATCATGAACGGCGGCGAGGCCTACCAGAAGCTCGGCACGGAAAAGAGCGGCGGCACAAAGTTATGGTCGGTCTCCGGCCATGTCGCGCGCCCCGGCGTCTACGAATTGCCGATGGGCTATGATGACATGGAGAAATTCATCATGGAGGACTGCCGCGGGATCACCAACGGACGCCAGCTGAAGGCCGTTATTCCGGGCGGTTCGAGCGTCTATATCATGCCCGCCGAAGACATCATCGGCAAAGACGTGCGGATGGATTACGAAGGGTTGGTGGTGGCCGGATCGATGGTCGGCTCCGGCGGCTTCATGGTGATGGACGACACGGTCGATATCTTTGAATCGACGATGAATCTCACCCATTTCTACAAACACGAATCGTGCGGATGGTGCACGCCCTGTCGCGAGGGCACCGACTGGCTGCTGAAAGTCTTCAAGCGCATCGCGCGCGGCGAAGGTCGCCCGGAAGACGCGCAGCTGCTTCTCGATTTGTGCGATAACATCGAAGGCAAATCCTTCTGCCCGCTCGGTGATGCCGCGGCGTGGCCGATCCAGTCCGCGATCAAAAAATTTCCGGAAGATTTCCGGCGGCATTTAATGCCGCTCGTTGAAGCCGCCGCGACGACGGTCGCTTCTTAAAATTACAGGTTTAAATAATGCCAGCAGAATCAGTCAAAGTTAAGATCAATGGCCAGGAACTCGCGGTCGAAAAAGGCGCGCGCCTGATCGATGTCTGCCGCGAAAATGGCTTCTCCATTCCTTCCTTCTGCTACTACGCGGATCTGGCGCTGCAGGCGTCGTGTCGGATGTGCCTGGTGCGGATCGAGAAGATGCCGAAGCTTCAGACATCCTGCACGATCACCTGCACGGACGGCATGGTCGTCACGACGCAGAGCGAAGAGATCGAAAAGGCGCAGCGCGGGATGGTCGAATTCCTGCTCGCCAATCACCCTCTGGATTGCCCCGTCTGCGATCGGGGCGGCGAGTGTGAACTGCAGGAGATGGTCTTCGACTGGGGCGATCTGGAGGAACGCTTTACCGAGCGGAAAAACTATTATCCCGAGAAATTTCTCTCGCCGATCGTCGCCAACGATTCACAGCGCTGCATCCTCTGCAAGCGCTGCACGCGCGTCTGCGACGAGTGGATGGGCGAAGATGCGATCGAAGCGGGCGGGCGCGGCGCCAATACGGTGATCGGCACCTACGGCGGCTGGCTCAACTGCTCGCAGTGTGGCAATTGCATCGAGGTCTGCCCGACCGGGACGCTGCTCGATGCGACCTACCGTCACCAGACGCGCCCGTGGGAACTCTCGCGCACCACTTCGACCTGCACGTTCTGCTCGGACGGCTGCCAGATGTCTCTCGGCGCGCGCGGTGGTGAATTGATGCGCGTGGTCGCCCGCGACCGCTATGTCAATGGGCTCAATGGCGAGTTTTTGTGCATCAAAGGACGCTTCGCGCACCCCTTCGTCAACCACGAAGAACGCCTCCGGACGCCTTTGATTCGCTACAAAAAAGGCGGCAAGCTTATTCCGGCGACGTGGGATGAAGCGATCCGCTATGCGGCGGCCAGACTCGGCGAGATCAAAGACGCGCACGGCGCCGACGCGATCGGCGTGGTCGGCAGCCCGCGGATCACTAACGAAGCCAACTATGCGCTCTTGAAATTTGCGCGCGAGGCGATCGGCACGGAGCGTTACACGGCGACGGAAGCTTTCTCGTTGATGCCCTTCTTCGAGAATCTGGGCGCGCCGCTCGCCACCCACCGCGATATACGTTACGCGAAAACGATCCTCCTGATCGGCGGCGAGCCCGAGGAGTTGCAACCGCTGACCGGCAAGCAGATTCGCCAGGCCGTCCGCAACGGCGGCGCAAAATTGATCATCATCAACAGCGTGCCGATTCGTCTCCGGCTGCGCGCCGCGCAGTTTATCCATATCCGTCCGGGAACGGAAGATGCGGCCGTGCTGGCGCTCACAGACCAGTCGGCGGACGCCGTGGCGGCCCGCAAACTGGGCGTCGAAGCGCGCGAGCTGGAGGATGTGCGCCGCGCGCTCGGCGAGACGGAAGGGAATATCATCGTGATGTTCGGCGGCGAGCTGAGTCCCGCCGCACAGGCGGCGCTGGCACGGATGGCCGACGCTGTCGGCGACAAAGAGGGTCGCCGTTTCCTTTTCCATCCGCTGCCGCTCTTTAATAACAGCTTTGGCGTGCATGATCTCGGGCTAATGAGCGGCCGGATGTCCGCGCCCGAGTTGCTCGATGCGGTCGGTGGCGGCGGAGTGCGCGCGCTTTACGTGGCGGGCAGCTTTCTTCCCGCCCATCTTGAGGGACGCCCGGCGGCGCTCTCGAACCTCGACTTTCTCGTCGTTCAAGAGCTTTTCGCAACCGAGACGACGGCCTTCGCCGATGTCGTCTTTCCGGCCGCGTCATTCGCCGAGACGGATGGAACTTTCACTAATAACGACGGCTTCGTGCAGCGCGTGCGGCAGACGATTCCGCCTGTTCACCAGTCGAAGCCCGACTGGGTGATCACGACGCTGCTGGCCGATGCGCTCGGGGTCGATTTCGGCTACCAGATGTCATCGAGCGCCGTGTTTCGGGAAATGGCGGAGCGCGTCCCGGCCTACGAGGGCCTTCGTTACCCGCTCCTGAAAGATGAATCCAAGCCCGTACAAGCCAGGTACACGCGCGCCCGGGAGCAGAGCGGAGTGGCGACCGCCGAGTGGCAGAAAAGCCTGCGCCGGAATGTCGAAGGTTTGGGGGAGGCTGGCGAGAAGATCAGCGGGACGCCACCGGTCGGCCATGAGCTCTTCAAGATCGGAACGCTAACGGGCAAGGTGCCGCAGTTTCACCTGCTCGCCGCGGGCAATCCGGAACCGCCCGATGTTCTGGTTTCTCCGCTCTATCAAATAACGGTTGACGCTGGCCTGCGCCGGGAGACGACCGCCGCCGCGAGCGCCGTGGGCGACTGAGCCATTTTGAACTTGAATCTCTGCGGGTACATTCCCCGCAGCTTGCTGCGAAAGAGTTGCCGATTTGCTTATCGTATCCCGCAGCTTGCTGCGGCGAAATTTGATTTCTTGAACTTGCGACTTTGAAGGATTGAGCCCGATTATGCGGGGCCTTCATTCAAACCTGAATCGACGCATCCGAGAGCAAAACTTTTCCTATGGACTGGAATAACCCTCTTATTCAAATCGGTTTGAAAATGGCGGGCATCATGGCGGCCTTCACCGTGGTGCTGCTGGTCGTCGCCTACACGGTGCTCGCCGAACGTCGTATCCTCGCCCTGATCCAGGGGCGGTGGGGCCCGAATCGCGTCGGCTACGGCGGAGTCCTGCAACCATTCGCGGATCTTCTCAAGTTTATCTTTAAAGAAGACATCGTACCGGATAAATCGACCAAGTTCATCTATGTTCTCGCGCCGATCATCGCGATTACGGCGGCGCTGATGACGATCATCGTCTATCCGTTCGGGCCGACGATTACGCTGCCCTTCCTCGGACCCGTCGCGCTCGTCGTCACGCGTTTCGATATCGCGCTGCTGTATGTTCTCGGCATCACTTCCGTCGGCGTCTACGGCATCGCGCTCGCCGGATGGTCATCCAACAGCAAATACAGCCTGATGGGCGCGCTGCGCGCTTCAGCGCAGATGATCTCCTACGAGCTCTCGCTCGGGTTATCGCTCGTCGGCGTGGTGCTGATGTCCGGAACGCTTGACCTCTATAATATTGTCGAACAGCAGGGGGGCTGGTTCGGACTCAACTGGAACATCTTCTACCAGCCGCTCGGCTTCATCATCTATCTGATCTCAGCGATCGCGGAAACGAACCGCGTCCCCTTTGATTTACCGGAAGCGGAGACGGAACTTGTCGCCGGATTCCACACGGAATACAGCGCGATGAAGTTTGCGTTCTTCTTCATGGCCGAATACGTCAACATGTTTACGGTTTCGATGCTGGCGACGACGCTTTTTCTCGGCGGCTGGAACGGCCCCGGCGTGGCGCAGCTTCCCATCCTCGGCGTGTTCTATTTTCTGGGCAAAGTTGTCTTCTTTCTATTTCTCTATATCTGGCTGCGGGGCACGCTGCCGCGCTTTCGCTTCGACCAGTTGATGGATTTCGGCTGGAAGTTTTTGCTGCCCGCCGCCATCCTGAACGTGATCCTGACGGCGACCGTCGCATTCTTTCTGATCTAGTAAAACGATCGGAATGTGCTACGCCAATCAAGGATGGAGCGCCCTTTTAAGGCTCGCAGTTTAGAGCACCCTCGATCATTCAGCTCGCACGGTACCGCTTATGCTCACGGTTCCTCTTTTCATACTCTTCGCGGCGCTCGCCGTGGGGTGCGCCATCTCGATGGTCGCGCAACGTAATCCGCTCTACAGCGCAGTATCATTGATCGGCGTATTCATCTCGCTCGCATGCCTGTACGTGATGCTCGCCGCCCCGTTTATCGCCGCCATCCAGATTATCGTGTATGCCGGGGCGATTATGGTGCTGGTCGTCTTTGTCATCATGCTGCTCAATGTCGAGGAGGAAGTGCGGCGGCCGCTGCGCCTGCGATTTCTCGTCCCGACAGCGATCGGGCTGGCGACGATACTCATCGCCGAAGTGGCCTTTATGCTTTACTCCGTCGGAGCATCGCCGTCAGAACCGTTTGATGCCGCCACATCAAACGTTGGGCTCACGTCTTCGATCGGTATCGGCCTGTTCACGAAATATCTATTGCCTTTCGAAATCACTTCAGTATTGATCCTGATGGCGATGGTCGGGGCGATGACGCTCGCCCGCCGCGTCTCGCTACTGCCCGTCGCTTCCGGCGGGCCGCGCCCTGTCAGTGATGCCCTGGATGCGCCGAGAAGCGGGACGGGCGATGGCGCATCAACTCAGGTAAGCTGATGAAAACACCTCGGGGAAGCAAAGAACGGAGGATGAGACAGAGATGATTCCTTTGTCATGGTACCTGGCCCTCTCGGCCGTGCTTTTCACGATCGGCGTTGTCGGGGTCATTATCAAGCGCAATGCCATCGCGATGTTCATGTGTATCGAGCTGATGCTCAATGCCGTTAATCTGACCTTCGTCGCCTTTTCGAGTTTCTTCCGCGATGTCTCCGGCCAGCTTTTTGTTTTTATCGTGATGACAGTGGCGGCGGCCGAAGCGGCGGTCGGGTTGGGGATCATCATCGCCGTCTTCCGGAACCGTGAATCGCTCGACGTGGATGATGCCAACGTTTTGAAATTCTAGAGACCCGCAGCACATAGACGCTATGCTCCGCTACATTATTCTCGCGCCGCTCGTCGGCGCCGCCGTCAACTGGCTCATCGGCCGCCGCCTTAAAAGCGAGGCTTTTATCGGCACCGTCGCCTGCACCTCGGTCGGGATTTCCACCGTCATCGCGTTCATCCTCGCCTTCAAACAGGGGGGCGCGCTGCGCGGGGATGAGCCGGTCGTGATCCTCGACCACCTGTGGAGCTGGATCGAGGTCGGACGCTTCCGCGCCGACTTCGGGCTGGCGATGGATCGTCTGAGCGGCATCTACACGCTTTTTGTTACTTTCGTCGGACTCCTCATTCATATCTTCGCGACCGGCTACATGCACGGCGAGAGCGGCTTCTACCGCTTCTTCTCATATCTGAACCTGTTCATGTTCATGATGCTGATGCTCGTGCTGGGAGACAACTTTCTACTGATGTTCGTCGGGTGGGAGGGTGTCGGTCTCTG
>JANOGZ010000100.1:0-1413 GCA_031406255.1 Pyrinomonadaceae bacterium
TTTCTTTCGCAGCTTTTTCAATCTTAGTGCCGTGCTCATCCGTACCTGTCAAAAAGAAAACACTGTCATGTCCATGTCTCAGGCGAACATAACGGGCGTAGGCATCGCAAAGCACATTGGTATAGGCATGCCCAATGTGCGGCTTTGCGTTCACGTAATAAAGCGGAGTTGTGATGTAATACTTTTTCATACCGTGCTCGCTTGTCTCGGGAGAATTTTCCCGAGCTGCATTGTAAGACGGCTTAAAGTCAGCTTTTGATTCGCATTGGCATTCAGCGCATCTTTACATTCATAAACTTTATCCAGAGCTTCAAGCCACGCGGGGATCGCTTCCTGCCCTCCCGGCAGTGCTTCGGCCTGACTTTCAATACGCTTCCTTAGATATTCCATAAAAGCATCGAAATATTTTTTTAATTCCTCGCGTGGCATCGTTTGACACTTGTCAAACGATTGCTCCCAGGCTCCTAACCCGGAACTCATGCTCAAAAGAATCTCCCTAAAATCATGTTTTTCCTCTTCTTGATCACCGTCAAGCGGCCGGAGGCGGATTTCAAAGGACCGCGACTGAATGGTTTCAAGCATCTGGGCCTTGCTCTCACAAAGCAGGCAAAAAACCGTCCGGCCAGGCGGCTCCTCAAGCGTCTTTACCACCTGCCACGCCAGGTGCGGGTCTGATTTCATCTCGCTGCTGAACAGACTCAGGTCCATCACCATCAGCTTCGTCGCCGCGAGAAGTCGTCCTTCGGGGCGCTCCAACGCCTTGCGGACGATGGCCTTCGCTTGATCCTCGGAGATCGTCGGCGCGGTCTCAAGGATGGTATCTGTCAGCAGACCACCACCGGTGAAATACACCTGGCCGCCGTCGAGGCTGACGAGGAGTTCTGCGCCGAAGACCTCCACTCCGCGGAAGGTCTGGTAGAAGAGCACCTCCTCCTCGGGCGCTGCGTCCACGCGGCGCACCTTGAGGGCGAGGTTGGGGCTCGCCTGGGCGTAGAGGTCGCGGTACTGGCTGAGGAAGTTGCGCGCCCGCTCGACGGCGTTGGCGCCTTCGACGGCGACGCGCGCGGAGACCGAGCGTGGGAAGCCGTTGGTGAAGGAGATGTCGACGGGCGTTCGGGAGGCGGCCCGGAGCCGTCTGAGCGCCACGGCCTGTGGGTCGGCAGAGTCGCCTGAGATGGTAGTGTCGCGCTGTGCGCCGACGTTGGACGGCAACAGAGCGGCACCGAGGATGGAGCTTAAAGCGACGGCCGAGAGGGCTGTCAGAATTCTTTTCATAATCCTTCTTTCCTTTACAGATTCATTTTCAATTTCATGTCCCAATCAACCGGTGACATGAGAACGGGTGGCAAGATCGATCATGTGCGATGCTCTCAAATGGCTTGCGTCGTGAAGACGGAGGGTCGGTCCCGTTTT
>JANOGZ010000105.1:0-1640 GCA_031406255.1 Pyrinomonadaceae bacterium
AAATATGCTTTTGGTCTAGCAAATCGTCCGTCGAAGGTACAGAAGGTCAACATCAGAGTTTCACATTCATGATTGCTCAATGTTTTTTCGCGGTGAGGAGCACGCCCGCGCCTCGGATAGCGCCGTGCTTCAGCGCGCGCAGCGCATTGTTGGCCTCTTCTAGTGGAAAGGTTTCGATATGCGTGCGCACGGGAATGCGCGCCGCTTCCGCCAGAAATTCCTGTCCATCCGCGCGCGTGTTATTGGCGACGCTGCGCACCGCGCGCTCGCCGTAAAGGAGCGCGTAATCAAAGGCGGGTATCGTGCTCATGTGAATCCCGCCGAGCACCAGCGTGCCGCCCTTATCGAGCGCCGCGAGCGCCGCCGGCACCAGTTCGCCCGCCGGCGCGAAGATGATCGCCGCATCAAGCCTGACGGGAAGTTCATCCCCCGTAACGCCGACCCACGTCGCGCCCAGTTCTGCGGCGAGGGCCTGATGATGCGCGCGATCTCGGGTCACGACGTAAACTTCAGCGCCGCGTGCGCGCGCCAGCTGGATCGAGACGTGGCCCGCCGCGCCGAACCCGTAGATGCCGAGGCGAGCGCCAGACCAGCTACGGGGCGGCCCGATTCCCGTCAACCGCAGCGCGCGGTAGCCGATGATGCCCGCGCACAGCAGCGGCGCGGCCTGCATATCATCGAAACCATCCGGCAACGCGTAGACATATCCGGCCGGCGCGACCGCGTATTCGGCATAACCTCCGTCGACGGTCCATCCGGTAAACTGCGCCCGCTCACATAAATTTTCGCGATGTTCGCGACAGAAGCGGCACTCGCCGCACGTTCTGTGGAGCCACGCCACACCGACGCGCGCGCCCGTCGCGAACCCTTCGACGCGCGCCCCGAGCGCAGCCACCTGACCGACGACCTGGTGACCAGGAATAACGGGCGAGCGACGCACTGGCAGTTCGCCCTCGACGATATGCAAGTCCGTACGACAGATGCCACAGGCGCTGACACGCAAAAGCAGTTGGTCGTCGCCGAGTGTCGGTACAGGAACATCGATAAATTCGAGCGGATATTTATCTATCGGCGCGGGCGCCCGCAAGAGACAGGCTTTCATGGCTTCGTCATCCGTTTCCTTTCGTGATGCGCAGTTTCCGTAAAGGCGGCCGGCGCGTGCAAAGCGTGCGGTCGTCCTAGCCGTCGAGGCTCATGCTACGATACCATCACAGAATGCTGAACGCTGCAAATGTTAGCGCCGTGCCTCGTGGCGCGACGTGAGCGGCGATCAGTGCATACATAATATTCCAGGGAGGCAGCCATGCGTTTAACTGAGATGGTTTCGTGCGCCGGTTGAGCGGCTAAACTCGCGCCCGGCGCGCTCGCTCAGGTTCTGAGCGGGCTCCAGATACCACACGATCCGAATCTGCTGGTCGGTATCGAGACGGCGGATGATGCGGGAGTGTATCTGCTGCGCCCTGATCTCGCGCTGGTGCAGACCGTCGACTTCTTTACGCCGATCGTTGATGATCCGTACGACTACGGCCGCATCGCGGCGTTGAATTCGATCAACGACGTGTGGGCGATGGGCGGCACGCCTCTCACCGCGCTGGCGATCACCTGCTTCCCGAAAAAGGGCCTCGACTTTTCGATCCTCG
>JANOGZ010000116.1:0-1506 GCA_031406255.1 Pyrinomonadaceae bacterium
CGCAGCTCGTGCAAGCGCGCGGGGATGGCGCGCCGAGCGATCTTCCCGTGCAGGACATGGTCGCCGCTGCGAGCGAAGCCGTGGGAACGCGCGCGACGTTCGCGAGCGGCAGCGTGTTCCACGAATAGCCCCTATTGCGCCTAACGCCCGAATTTGTATGTTGACTGATGTGGGCTGAAGCGGCAAGCTTCGGGCCAACAGAGGATACCGGAGAAGCTGTGCTCGAATTATGACCACATAGAGTCAGTGGGTTAGACAAGCTCCCGGCATCCACACCGCAGCGCAAGAGGTCGGACAGTATCCGAAGCCGCTCACACTTTGAGCTGAGCTTGCATCTGCAAGTTTGACCTGCGCCGCATCTGATTCCAAAGGAGTTCACCATCATGACCGAACCGATGCTCGGTATCGATATCGCCAAATTGAAGTTCAACGTCTGCCTCATCAACCAGAGCGGCAAGCTCCGTCATAAAGTCTTCGTCACCAATGCGACAGGCTTTGAGCAACTGCTTGAGTGGCTTGTAAAGCAAGGTGTCCAGAGAGTCCACGCCTGTTTAGAAGCGACAGGTACTTACGGCGAGGCTCTCGCGATGTTTCTCCATCAGGCGGGACATGTAGTAAGCGTAGTCAACCCGGCGGCCATCAAAGCCTTTGCCGGGAGCCGCCTGTCACGCACCAAAACGGACCGCGTGGATGCCGAACTGATCGCACGCTTGTGCCTTGCACAGCAACCTTCCGCGTGGTCGCCTCTGCCACCAGAAGTGCGGGAACTACAAGCACTTGTGCGTCGTCTTGAAGCTCTGACCGAGATGAGAGTGGCGGAAGAGAATCGTCTGGAAGCCGGAATCACGATGCAAGCTGTCAAAGCCTCGGTCGAAGAGTTGATCGGTCATCTTTCAGCGCAGATCAAGCACACGGAGTTGCTGATCCGCAAGCACATCAAAGACCACCCGAGGCTGAAAGAGCAAAGCCGGTTACTCGATTCCATTCCCGGCATCGCACAGACGACAGCCGCCGCTATCCTTGCCGAGATTGTTGACATCACGCAATACCGAAGCGCACGACAAGTCGCTGCTTACGCCGGGTTGGTGCCACGCGAACGCCTGTCGGGAAGTTCAGTTCGTGGGCGCACCAGAGTGTCAAAGATCGGTAACGCTCGGTTGCGTAAAGCACTCTACTTCCCGGCCATCACAGCGCTACGGTGTAGTCCATTCTTTCAAAATTGGGCAGCAGGGTTGCGCGAAAGAGGCAAGTGCAAAATGAGTGTCATCGGAGCGACGATGCGTAAACTCATTCATCTGGCTTACGGTGTGTTGAAGACGGGCAAGCCATTTGATCCTGAATGGGGAAAAACAGCTTGACACTCAACACAGTATCTAACCCGCGCCGAGCGAAAAGCACTCTACCTGATTTGAAAAGACAACGATGAAAGAATTGCTATCGAGGCGTCGGGTTCAATGACAGACTGTGCGAAAACTCAGCTACTCGAGCTCAGGTAATACTCTTTTC
>JANOGZ010000127.1:0-4084 GCA_031406255.1 Pyrinomonadaceae bacterium
CAGAGAAATAAAAAATAAGCCGGCGAGTGTTGGCAGTGAATATTTTATGCGGTTCAAATGTCGCTTCCCCTTATTTGAGGTACGTCTTTGTCTCTGCTCAGCAGCGCGGGCCGAATACGCGTGTCAGGGCACAAGTGCCGCAGGTGCTTTCTACACGCTCATGGCACGAGCGCCGTTCCGGAAAGTTCGCCGGAAGGTCAGATAGTATCAAATTCCTGAAGCCACTCGCGTACGCGGACGCGACCGGAGAGAAGCGCGTTATGGCCTGCTCCATCGAGAAGCTTCAGCCTGGCGCGCGGCAGGTTGTCGGCCATTATCTTCGCCGCGCGCACGCTGTCTAAAAAGCGATCAGCGGTGCCGGCAACGACGAGTGTCGGCACCCTGATCTCGCCGAGGCGCGCGCGCAGGTCTGTATCACGTATGATGCGCAGGCGCGACAGATAACCCTCGCTCGGTACATGCCGCGTATGCTCACGAAAGGCGCGGCGGTCCTCTTCCGTTACATGATCGTCAAAGAGCACGCCCGGCGATGACCTCGTCCGATACGCTTTCAGCAAGCGATATGGCAGCGCCGAAAAGACCGCCACGCCGAGATTGATCTTGGCGCGCTGCAGGAAAAAAGGAAAAGTGTTGACGAGAATGATGCGCTCAAACACCTCAGGATACTGTAGTGCGGCCGACATGACCAGCAGGCCGCCGAAAGATTCGCCCAGAAATGTAGCACGTTCGAAGCCCGCATCGCGCACAATCCAGAGGAGATCATCGATCAGGTCAGACATCGCGTAGCGTCCATGCGCTCGTAACGGGAAAGTAATCACCGTGTGATCGCGCTCCAGATCGGCCGCCTGCTTGTAAAAGAGCCGGCCCGTGCCCTCCGCACCAGCGACGTAAACGAAAGCCGGTCCCCGACCTTGTTTTTGATACTCGGGATTCATTCTCAAGAGATGTGATTCAAACGCTCGGAAGCGACTTTCCCATTCCATCTGCTTCGACTGTTTTTCGTTCGCGTTCCATTTCGTCAAGTATCTCGGCGGCCGCGCGCGCCGGATCGGGAGCATTAAGGATTGCGCGCCCGACAACCAGATAATCTGCTCCGGCGCGGAGGCTTTCGGCGGGTGACATGACGCGTTTTTGATCGTCGTGGGCAGCACGCGCGGGCCGCACACCCGGCGTGACGATCAAAAAATTTTTGCGCCGAATGGCGGCGCGCACCCGCCTGATTTCATGCGGCGACGCCACGACGCCATCGAGGCCACACTTGTCAGCCAGATATCCCAGCGCAATCACCTGATCTTCCGGGGAGGATGGGATACCGATTTCGGCAAGCGTGCTGGCATCGGCGCTTGTGAGCACCGTGACGGCGATCACGCGTGGACGCTCGATCCCCTCGCGGTGCACTGTCTCCCCGACAGCTTCCACCGTTCGTCGCATCATTTCGCTGCCGCCGGAGGCATGCACATTGAAAATCGAGACGCCGAGTCGTGCTGCCTCGCGGCCGGCGGCGGCGACGGTGTTCGGGATGTCATGGAATTTCAGGTCGAGAAAAACTCGCCCGCCCGCACCTACGATTTCGCGCACGATACCAGGGCCGGCGGACGTAAACAGCTGCGACCCGATTTTGAACATCCCCGCATGTTCGCGCAGGGCCGCGAAAAGTTCGCGCGCCTGACGCGCCGTCTCCACATCAAGCGCGATGATCAACCTGTCCTTAACAGAGCCGCTCACCAGTTACTTCGTACCTTCTCCTGTGCCCGGGTTAGACAGCAAGCGCGCGGTCTATCTTGTCTTCGCATAGCAATAGACATCGCACGGCTCCGGGCTATTATTAGGGTGAATCGCATAACGGCGGAGAATGCCCTCCCGTACCATCCCGGCTTTTTCCATGACGCGAGCCGATGCGGTATTGGCGACGTCGCACAGCGCCCACACCCGATAAATATTCGGCATCGAAAAAGCGAAGGCCATCACCGCGCTTAACGCTTCGGTCACGATCCCGTTTCCCCAGAAGGGTCGTGCCAGGACATACCCGACATCCGCCTTAAAGCCGTGGACGCGTAACTCTATCATGCCAAGCAGTTCGTCATTTGTGCGGCTCGTCATAACCCACGGAAAGCGAGAGCCGTCGCTCGATTCTTCGATACACTGCTGGATGAACGCACGCGTTTCCGCGACTGACTGATGGGGAGCCCAAATCAAATACCGGCATACTTCCCGGTCCTGCGCGTACGCGCGGAAGATATTCCGGGCGTCTGCGGTGCGGGGAGCTCGCAAGATGAGGCGCTCTGTGCGTAGGATCGGAAGCGAGCCCATCTTTTGCACGACCTTCAGCTGGCAAACTTACGCGGCGGCCAGTTCACCGGCACGGCATCCGACCGCCTCATCAAGCGAGCGGAATCCCTGTTTGCTGAGAATATCCGCTAATCCTTCATTGATCTGACGGACGATCCCCAGCCCCTCATAGACGAGGCCGGTATAGAGTTGGATGAGGCTCGCCCCGGCGCAGATCTTCTCCCAGGCATCGGCGGCGGTAAAGATTCCGCCGACGCCGATGATCACGAGCGAGCCACGCGCAAGGCGATACAGCGCCGCGATCATTTCAGTGGCGCGCGCCGCCAGCGGCGCGCCGCTCAGTCCGCCTTCGCCGTACGCGGCGACGGTGCTCGGCGGCGTGCTCCGCAGACCGTGGCGGGCGACCGTCGTATTGGTGGCGATAATGCCCGCGATCCCCGCCCGACGCGCAACATCAACCAGCATTTCCAGTTCGCTCATGTTCAAATCAGGTGAAATCTTTACGAGCAGAGGCGTCAGCGGGCGGGAGTGCTTGCGGGATAACTCCCGATTACGTTTTTGCAACGCATTGAGCAACGCCTCAAAGTGCTCGGCGCGCTGCAACTCGCGCAGTCGCGGCGTATTAGGCGAACTCACGTTGATCGCCAAATAGTCTGCGAATTCATGAACCAGTTCAAGACTCGCCAGATAATCCGCCGCGGCATCCTCGATGCTGACAATCCGGCTTTTGCCGATATTGATGCCGAGCACGCACTCGGGCCGACCCGCCTTGAGACGTTCAGCGAGCGCGGCGGCGCCCTCATTATTAAAGCCCGCGCGATTGATCAGCGCGCGGTCTGCCGCGAGCCGGAAGATGCGCGGTCGCGGATTGCCGGGCTGCGGCAGATGTGTGACCGTGCCGACCTCGACAAAACCGAAACCGAGCGCGGCGAGCGCTCCTGCCGCACTGCCATTTTTATCGAAACCGGCGGCCAACCCGACCGGATTAGCGAAAGAGAGTCCGAAGCGGCGCAGCTCGCGAAATGGCTCGCATCTGAAACGTCGTTCAGCGACCCGGCGCAAGATGTCGGGCCGCAGCGCATAAGAAAGCGTCTGTAGCGCCAGTTCATGTGCCATTTCCGGGGGCAGCCGGAAGAGAAGCGGTCGCAGGATTGAACGATAGAGCATGAACCGAAGTGGTTGATTAACGGGCTCGCGTCGCCTGTCAGCAGGATAGGCTTTTGTTCAACGGGCGTACCCCACCAGCATGAAATGAAGCGCACAGGCGCGCAACGAGCGTAGCAGAGCGACGGAAAGCGTGTCAAAGATCATCGTATCGCATGCTCAGAGGAGCGTTTTGCCTGGAACTTCTTTCTTCATCGTCCATCTCTGTGCTAGTATCCGCGCCGATGGAATTCACGGAAAAGGCCCGCATTATGGATGGCGCGCGCATCAACCGCGCGCTGGCGCGGCTTGCCTCCGAAATTGTGGAAGAGAATCACGGCGCGGGCGATCTGTACCTTATCGGCATCCGTCGGCGCGGGGTGCCGCTGGCGGAGCGGCTGGCGGATAAGATCGCCGATCTCGAAGGTGCGCGTCCTCCGGTCGGCATACTCGACATCACCCTCTATCGCGACGATCTGTCCACGGTTGGCGCTAACCCGGTTGTCAACCGGACGGAACTTCCGGTCGATGTCGAGAACCATAACGTCGTGTTAATCGATGACGTGCTTTATACCGGACGCACGATTCGCGCGGCGCTTGACCAGTTGATAGATTTCGGACGCCCGCGCCGCGTGCAGCTCGCCGTGCTGAT
>JANOGZ010000132.1:0-6220 GCA_031406255.1 Pyrinomonadaceae bacterium
CGGGCAGTAAAAGATCGCGTCGAGGCGCGCGCCGTCGCGCGCCAGTTCTTCGATCAGGATGCTATGAACCACGCCGATCATGTCTTCGGTGAAGTAGCCGCGTGCCACGCCCGCCTGGTTGGTCACGAGGATGGCGAGCCAGCCGGCCTCGTTGAGCCGTCGCACGGCTTCAGCCGAATAAGGAAAGACGCGGAGGCGCGAAGGGTGGTTGATGTATCCGACCTCCTCCGAGATCGTCCCATCGCGGTCAATAAATACGGCGGGTCGTTTCATCGCATCGTCTCCATCCCGCTTCGCTGCCTGATGACCGCACGGGCCCGCTCGAACACTTCCGCCGGGGTGATCGCCGTCATGCAGCGATGATCAATCGGACAATCACGCAGCATACAGGGCGCGCAATCAGGAGGGCGGCGAACGATCTCAGCGACGGGCGAGAAGGGGCGCGTCGTGATCGGATCGGTGGGGCCGAAGATGACCAGCGTCGGGCACATCACAGCGGCCGCGATGTGCGCCGGACCGGTATCATTGGTGACCAGCAGATCGGCGAGGCCGAGGATGGCGACGGTTTGCGCGAGGTCTGTCCGGCCCGTCAGCATGATCGGACGAAAGCGCATGTGCGATGCCACTTCCTGCGAAACATCCTGCTCCTCGCGTGAGCCGATCAGGGCGACCGCCGCGCCTGATTCCTCGATGAGGCGATCGGCGAGCGCGGCGAACCGCTCCGCCGGCCAGCGTTTCGCGCGGCTATTGGTCGAGCCCGGACAAATCGCGATGAGGGGACGCTCGAGCGTCGCGCCAGCGGCGCGGAGAATCTCGCGCGCCTGTGACTTTCGCGCGGGCGAAATATGGAGGTCGAGCCGTGGCTCGTGCGCTTCGATTTGTGATGTCCCGGTAAGCGTTCGCTCTAAGGCGGCGATGATATTCAAATAGTAGAAAACTTCATGCCTGTGGCCGCGCCATTCCGGAACGGCGAGCGCATCGGTCAGCAGCATTCCGCGCCCACTCGTCGCATAGCCCAGGCGACGCGGGACGCGCGCCGCCGCCGAGATAAAAGCGGGCGCGAAAGCATTCGGAAAGAGAATGGCCAGATCAAAGCGCCGGCGACGCCATTCGCTTATTTGTCCGGTAAGGGCGCGCAGTCCGCGCCGGCGGCGGCCACCGATCACGAGTAGCTCGTCGAGAAAATCGGCGTCGGCAAACACCCCTTCGGCCCACGGGCGCGTCGCGAGCGTAATGTGCGCGCCGGGCAGGACACGGCGCAGTTCGCGCAGCGCGGGGATGGTCATCACCGCGTCTCCCACCCAGTTGGCGCCGCGCACAACGACACGCGTGATTCGTTCAGATGGAAAACTACTCTCTCTCACAACAAGCTTCTGAGCCCCTCTTCGATACCAATCTCAGGCTGCCATTTGAGTTCGGCGCGGACGCGCGTGAGATCAGAGACGTAATTGACGGGCATCGGCGCGCCGGGCGAAACGCTCGCATCAATGACCGGTTCGCGCTGTATCAGGTGACCGACCGTTTCGACGATGCCGCGTAAACTGGTGGCATTACGGCTACCGCCGCCCAGATTATACAGGCCGCGCGGAAGCGACGAGTCGATAAAAGCATGACATGCGCGAGAGAAGTCATCAACATGCAGAATATCACGCACCGGCGCGCCGCCGAGCGGGAGCGTGATCGGCCAGCCGCGTTTGACCGCTTCGACGTAGTGTGTGACGAAGCCCGGTTCGTTTCCGTCCGAAGGACGCGCATAGACGGACGAAAGACGAAAGATACAGGCGCGGATGTCTCGCGTCCGCGCATAATAATCAACATAGCGTTCGCCGATCAGCTTCGACCATTCGAGCGCCGTCTGGCCACAGTAGTCTGTGCGGCAAGTTTCCGGCACTTCTTTGAGCCCTTCGGCGAAAGAGCCGTAGACATCCTTGGTCGAAGCATAAATCAGAACGGAGCCCTGGCGCATGTGGCGAAGGATATTAGCGGTGCCCTCGGCATTAGTGCGAAAACAGCTTTCGGCGGCTTCGGGGCTTTTATCCAGATGGGCGGCGAGATGGATGACGACGTCGTAATCGGCGAGAAGCGCCACATCGTGCGGATTAAGCACGTCCAGATAGGAGCGGCGCGAGAAATCATCAGCGTCGAAGAATCGGCGAACATGTATGCCGAGATAACCGCTGCCGCCGGTGACGATAACTTTCAAGTGTCCAATTCCCGGAATCGCAGGCTTGCCGTTAAAAATCGGAGGCACGTGGTGATCCGCCCTCTAGCTCTCGGACTTCGAGATCACGGTCTTCGACTTGTTGGCACCGCGCGCCCAGCGGCCCATCTCCGCCAGCGCTTCGGCCCGCCCGATCGCGATCAGCAGGTCACCCGCTTCGATCGCCGCCTCGCCCCCAGGGTTAAACATCATCTCGCCGTTGCGACGACGAATGGCGACGATCACGATATTGAGTTGTGAACTGATATTAGTGGCGCGCAGTTTGCTGCCGGCGTAGGAAGACTCGGTCCCGACTTCAACCTGCTCGAAGCCCAGATCGAGATTCTCCGCGATGATCGAGTCCATAAAATCGGCCACGGCCGGCTTCATCAGCGCCTGTGCCATACGGTGGCTGCCGATGATCGTCGGCGCGACGACGCGGTTGGCGCCAGCCCTGATCAATTTCGGTTCCGCCTCTTCCAGTACGGCGCGGGCCACGATATGAAGTTTGGGGTTAAGGTCGCGCGCGGTCAGCACAACATAAAGATTATCGGCGTCATCCGGCAGGCAGGCGGCGAGGCCGCGCGCACGCTCCACGCCAGCCTCGCGCAGGCTCTCTTCGAGGGTCGCATCACGCAGCAGGACGAGCGTGCCGCGCTCGATCAAATCGGCGACCTTCTGCGCGTTGCTCTCGACAGCGACGAAATCCACCCCGGCGCGCCGCATCTCTGCGATGATGCGTGCGCCGACGCGACCCGCACCGCAGATAATAAAATGATCAGATAGCTTTCTCATTTCGCGTTGACGGCGGCGTTCGCCGAAGGTGGCGATGATCTCAGACTGGACGAAAACCTGCACCGCGCTCGACAGCGCGTAGCCGGCCGTGCCGACACCGACGATCATAAAGAAGGTGGCAAAGCTTCGTCCCGGTACTGAGAGTTCATGCGGCGCGCCATAACCTACTGTCGTGACGGTCATCACCGTCATGTAAAGGCTGTCGGCGAGCGACCAGCCTTCGACCAGAGAAAATCCGATTGTGCCGAGCGCGATTGATCCGACGACCGCAATAAGCGAATAAATAATGCGGGTCCGAGACCTCTTGGCAAGGGTCACAGTTGGAGACATCAAACTTATGTACTGTTAACGGCATCAAAATGGCGTCCGACGAACGCGTCACGGTAGCTAAAACAGAAGGGGAGTGTCAAACGGAGGTGGACAGTTTAGCCGGGACGGATTACAGTTCCACCGGAGTGGCGAATCCTCCATGTCAGCTCGAAAGTGAGCGCTTCAGGTTTCAGATGTTTCAGAACCAGGCTTTGATGATTCGCGGTTAATATCGATGGGCGTTCGTTATCCACCTCCAGGCTCTGTACCGCCCGCCCGTGGCGGACGCCGCCCGCCTCGCGTGGTCAAATATGAGGAACCCGACGCGGGATTCGCACGCCGCTGGGCCGGGCGCATTTTCCGGCCGCCGGTCGTTATCCCACTGGTTTTTCTGACGACCATTATGGTCGGCGTGCTCGGGTATTACTACTGGGTCTTCTCCCCACGCATTGACCGGCTCTTGCGCGGTGAAGTGTTTACGCGCTCGGCCGGCATTTATGCTGCGCCGAAGGAGTTGCGCGCCGGTGCTAATACATCGGCCGAGGAATTAATTAATACGCTGAAGCGCGCCGGCTATGTCGAAAAGTCACAGCAGGCCGATAGCTCGCGCGGCCGCTATCAGATCACCGGCGCAAGCGTCGAAGTGGAGCCGAGCAATGATGCGACCGTTGACGGACAGCCGCTCTTTCCATCCCTGCGCGTGCAGTTTGCGCGCAGCGGGAAAGCGGTCGTCGGGATAACCGATCTCCGAAACAACGCGAAACTCAGCATCGCGCTGCTCGAGCCGGAACAGATCAGTTCCTTCACCGGGCTGGAGCGTAAAAAGCGTAAAGTGGTCGGATTCAAAGACCTGCCAGAGCACCTCATCCGGGCCATTACCGTGACGGAGGATCGGACCTTTTTTGAACATTACGGCATCAACCTGCGCGGCATCCTGCGTGCCCTCGTCAGACGTTATGACACGGACCCGAATTCGCCGATTGCCCGGCAGGGTGGCTCGAGTATCACGCAGCAGCTCGTTAAGAACCTCCTCCTCTCGCCCGAAAAAAGCCTGCGCCGCAAACTCGCGGAAGCTTACATGTCGCTCATTCTGGAGACGCGGCTGTCAAAGCAAGAAATTTTTGCGCTCTACTCCAACGAAGTCTATCTGGGCCAGCGCGCGGGCTTCTCGATCAATGGCGTCGGTGAAGCGGCTGAAGCATACTTCAATAAAGATGTGACGGCGCTGACGCTGCCCGAATCCGCTTTTCTCGCCGCGCTGATTCGCAGCCCGAACCGCTATAATCCGTACCGCGATATCGAGACGGCGACCGAACGTCGAAATCAAGTGCTCAAGTCAATGGCCGAAGCGGGCGCGATCAGCGAGCTCGAAGCGGCACGCGCGCAGGCCGTAGAATTGAAAGTCGCTCCCGCAAAAGGGCGTATTGATGCAGCGGAAGCCCCCTACTTCGTTGACTACGCGCAGGCGCAGCTGGGGGAAATGCTTGCGGACGCGACCGCGGCGCCACGCTTGCGCGTCTACACGACGGTTGATATGGAGTTGCAGCGCGCGGCATATTCAGCCGTCGTCAAGCAGCTGGCTGCCCTCGATAAGACTTACGCGAAGCGTGTGCCGCCGGGCACTTTGCAGGCGGCGCTCGTTGCGATGAACCCGCAGACGGGCGAAATCATCGCCATGGTTGGCGGGCGCGATTACGAAAAGAGCCAGCTCAATCGCGCGACCGACGCCCTGCGTCAGCCCGGATCGGTCTTCAAACCCTTCGTTTATGCGACCGCGCTGAATACCGCTTACGACCCCATCCCGCGCGTCATCACGCCCGCCACGATCTATACAGATGAGCGGAAGACTTTCACCTTCGACAATCAGGAATACTCGCCCGGCAACTTTGGCGATCAATACGCAAACGCGCCCGTCACGCTGCGCGATGCACTCGTTCGCAGCCTGAACGTCATCACGGTGGATGTGGCGATGGAAGTTACCATCGGGCGTGTGATGAACCTCGCGGCGAAAGCCGGATTGCCGAAACCGAAGCGGGCGTACCCGGCGATGGCGCTCGGTTCGCATGAAGCGACCCCGTTACAGATGGCGTCCGCTTACACGGCCTTCGCTGCCGGCGGAACGCGCGTCACGCCCGCCGCCATTAAACGCATCACGACCGGCGACGGCACCACCATCGCCGCCCCGACCGCCCAGAAGAATGAAGTGTTGCGCCCTGAAGTCGCTTACCTGATGACGTCTTTCATGAAAGACGTTGTCGATCGCGGCACCGCGGCACGCTTGCGCGCGCGCGGCTTTCGCGCCAACGTGGCGGGTAAAACGGGCACATCGCGTGACGGCTGGTTCGCCGGCTACACGCCCAATCTCGTCTGCGTTGTATGGGTCGGGTTTGATGACGGATCGCAACTGGGGCTGACGGGGGCCGATTCGGCGCTCCCGATCTGGTCGGACTTTATGAGCGCCGCGCTCGCCTTGCATCCGGAATGGGGCGGTGACTGGCAGATGCCCGCGGGTCTTCAGCAGGCCGATATAGACACACGCACCGGACAACTGGCGACAGCCGAGGATGGCTTTAAGCGAACAGAGTTCTTCATCAACGGCACCGCGCCGACCGCCCCCAGCGAAGAGGCTCCGGAGGAGGGGACGGACTCCGGCGATGACATGAATCAGGATGAGGAAAATGATTACGTGCCGGCGCCGCTGCCATCGCCGGGAACGACCGAGAGCCTGCCACCGCTACCCGAAGCCTCACGCCCGCGCACGATTCCACGACTGGAAGGTCACGGCGTACTACAGCCGGACGGCTCGACGCGTCTCTCCGGCACGATCACGCTCGATATTGATCCGACGACGGGACTACTCGCCGCGCCGACCTGCCCGGTGATACGCACCAAAACCTTCCCAATCGGCCAGGAACC
>JANOGZ010000163.1:0-1175 GCA_031406255.1 Pyrinomonadaceae bacterium
TCCTCCCCGAATGGCAAATAATCATGCCGCTTAACATTGCCACTTCCATCGGTGACCGCTCGCGTACTCCCCAAATGATCACTCGTCAAATAGCTCGTCCCGCTTGTGCTGGGAGGACCGTTCGTCGTGTATTCTGCCACAAGTTGTCCGGCGGCATTGTACACCATCAGGGTTTCGACGACCCCTGCTATCTTCTTGACTCTGCGTCCATCTCCGTCATAGCTGTAAGTCGCTCCGCCACTCGTCGACGCTCCGCCGTCGTAGAGCATCTGCCGGTTTTCAGCATCATAGCTGTAGGTATGACCGGCCGCATCTCGCGTCAGATTCCCCGCCGCATCATAAAGGATGTAGCCCTGCCCCAGCGCGTAGCGGTTCGTCGCCTGATCCACGGTCAGGTTAGGCCCCAGCGCGTTCGACGTCGTGTTCGCAGGATTGGTATCAAAATTCCGATTGCCATACCGATCATAGATAAAGGTTTGCTTCCAATTGGCCCCACCATTTTCCTGAGCGATTTGGAGACGGTTCAGTTGATCGTAGCTGTATGTTTGAGTGAGAGTCAGATTAGGAATAGTGATTGTCTGGTTCTGCACATTCCCATTATTGTCCGTCGTGCCATACCCGTAGTCCAACTGCATCACACTCGAGTTTGAACTTAATGTTCCCAGCCCGATCTGCGCCGGCTGCAGCCGGGTGGGGTTAAAATTGGTGTGCTCCCACAAACCATTACCCATCTTCATTATGGAGATCGCTCCGTGCGGCGCATACTCGAGGCGATGGTCATCAGCAGCTCCTGCTCCCGCATAATAAAGTCCCGACTGATTCTTCACTCCCGCGATTCTTCCGGCGCGATCATATTCAGTATCGACGACCTTCCCCGATGGATAGACTTGTGAGGTCATGTTGCCCGCCAAATCGTACCCATAGCTCATCGTGTAGGTCTGCCCATCCGTCACCTGACTGCAGCCGGTCACTCTGCCAGGCGCATCGTAAGCCGTGTAATTGGTTGTTGACGCGCTGGAACTGACGGATGTCAGTCGTCCCCGTGAGTTGGCTACGCTACCAGCATCATAATTGTAAGTGACCGGCGGCGTCCCATCTGAATAGTTTCTGGTTTTGACACGATTCAACGTATCGTAGCTGTAGGTGGTGACCGTCCCACGCGCGTCCGTCTTTTG
>JANOGZ010000166.1:0-8694 GCA_031406255.1 Pyrinomonadaceae bacterium
CGAGCCTTACTGTCGCCCCCGCGACCGGCACCGCCGGCGGGACAGTTAATCTGTCGGCGACGCTGACTGATGGCACTACCGGCATCGGCGGCAAGACGGTCAGTTTCACGTTAAATGGAGCCAGTGCCGGCAACGCGATAACTGACAGTCTCGGGGTTGCGTCGCTCTCGAACGTCAGCCTCGGCAGTATCGCCCCCGGGACTTACCCCAACGGCGTCGGCGCCAGCTTCGCGGCTGGTGGCGGCTATGGCGGCAGTAGCGGCACGAACACGTTGACCGTCCTTGCCGGTCCAACGCCCGCCGCCCCCAGCGGTCTCACGACGACGCCAGGCACCAGGCAGATCGCTCTACGTTGGACGGACAATTCAACCAACGAGAGCGGCTTTAAGATCGAGCGTTGCACCGGCGTGAGTTGCACTAACTTCGCTCCGCTCGTGACTGTCGGTGCGGGTGTCACCACCCATACCAACACTAACCTCGCTCGTCGCACAACCTACGGCTACCGTGTCTACGCGTACAACGCTTCGGGTAATTCCGCTTACTCCAACACGTCTTACGCAAAAACGAGATAACCGTCACGCGCGCAAGATCGCGCTGACTTGTTTCACACACTAAAACGGCGGGGCGCTTTGAAGGCTCCCCGCCGTTTCTGTTATTGAATTTTGTTTGAGTCGTCTTGTTTGCCTGAGCTGGCCCACAATTGGCACACCAAAAGATAGCCGGCAGTTAAATGGCTGCCCTTAAGTGAGAATCTATTGGAGGCGGTGAGCGGAAACGAACCAACGCGGCCTGATAAAGGAAAGCGTGAAAGATTGCGTGTGCCATCATAGAGGGCAATAGCTTCAACATCTTCAATGGCTCGCGGAGACCACTCTACCTGGTAAGCCATTTGCTCAACTGCCCTTCAGCCTCTTCTTGTGTGAGTGTTCCTTGAGCATCGGCGATTTCTAAACCATGCCGCACCTTTTCGGTTACATAGAGATGTTACTGAATATCCTCCAGCGAGCAATCCTCAGGCAATTCATTGAGTAAGGCTTCAACTTCTTCTTTTGCAGTACTCATAACCTTGCTCCTTCACCTCAGAATTGTGTCTCCATATGCAGTAAATTTAACACACGAATGATTTCAGAGCGTAAGCGTCTAACGCCCGGCATCACCCGCCGCGCATTCAACCTCGAAACCACGCAAGTTCACGATAAGAGGCCCGCTGACTCGCGGTCGGGTGCCTGCCGTTGGTGGGCGGCGGCGCGTGGAGAAATAGCATCAAGTCACTCAACCGGGAGGACGCAGGCGCGCCATCACGTATGCATCGACATAACGCCCATCGCGGAACGCATGTTGTCGCAGCGTCCCCTCATGCTCGAACCCGAAACGCTCATACAGGCGGATCGCTGGCTCATTGTCCGTGTAGACCTCAAGCTCCAGCCGCGTGAGGTTGAGCCATTTATCCGCCAAGTCTACGCCCGCGCGCAGCAGGGCCGTTCCGATACCCTTGCCCTGCCACTCATCGTGCACCCCAATTCCGATGGCGCCAGCGTGCCGCCGCCGTGGTCTATTTGGGAAAGTATGCACCCCGAGCAGCCCGACCACACGATCGCCGACAACCGCCACCAGGTTGTATGTGCCGTCGCCGGGCGCCGCAAGCCGCTGCCGCCAATGCTCAAGGGACGGATACGGCAATTGGAGTGTCCCGGCGAACGCCTTCGGGCAACTATAGATTTCGTGGACAGCCGAACAGTCATCCGGCTCGGCGCGACGTATCTGTAGACCTTCAACTTGCAATGGCTTCACCTCGTTAAAGTCACAAAGCCGCCCAACGCCGGAGCTCAGCCGCCGCGCGCGCACAGCATCCAACCAAATCTTTAGAAAACATCTTGAGAACCATGCTATCGGGCGGTCAGGCTCAGCGATTTGTCAGGCCGGTTCCAGGTCACCGCACACTCCGGAACAGAATTGGCTGAACGAGCGAAACCTGAGCAGAGACGGTTCAACAAGTGGCAGCGTAATGGCACAGACCTTCTTCGTCAAATGATGCTTCCATTTCAACGCAACCCGCACGGCCGGCGCCTCGCGGGTGCAACATTCGCGAACTTAGCCTAACCGCCTATTTTGCAGGTCAGCGCTTACGCTTCGAGTTCCCGCTCCTGTCATATATTTGATCTGGCCAAGCGACTAATATATGACAAATAAATTCAACGGGCGCGGATTGAATGGACGGTTCAGAGCTGCGGGTTCAATTGGAAAGATACCAGCGAGAGAGCTACGGCTGGGCGCTGAGCTGTTGTTCGCGAAACCCTGTGGAGGCCGAGGGCGTGCTGCAAGCCGTCTACCTCAAGGTTCTGGAGGGGAAGGCTCGCTTTGATGGAAAGGCGACGTTCAAGACCTGGCTCTTTTCCGTTATTCGGAAGACGGCAGCCGGCGAGCGCCGCCAGCAGATCCTTCGCAGGCTCAGGCTGATTAAGTATCAGGAGGGCGCCGAGCACGCCGCCCGGGAGGTGAGTCCCGACGAGACGCTTTACCGGTCAGAACTTCAAATGCTATTTCGGCAGGCGCTCGCCGCTCTGTCGAAGCGGCAGGGGGAAGTCCTCCAACTGGTCTTCTACCACGACCTCAGCCTGGCAGCGGCCGCCGAAGTTATGGGGGTCTCCGTAGGCTCGGCTCGCACACACTACGAGCGCGGTAAAAAACAACTTCGCCGGTTGATGGCGGAATCGAGGGCCTTTGATGAATCAGGATTGGGAGGAAAAAAAACTCAAGGGACTATTCCATGAGCTGAGGCAGGAGGATGAGCGCCTCGCACCCTCCTTCGCCAGGGATTGGGAAGCGGCCTTATCTCGGATCGGAAAAGCTCACCACCCCTGGCGCGTTTTTCGAGTCGCCGCGGCGACCGTCATGCTGATTGTGCTTGGCAGCTCCGTGTTCATTTTCTTCCGCCAGCCTGCGAGGCAGCCGGCTCCGACCGGGACTCCAGCAGAGGCTCCAGCATCAGTCGCGTCACGCACTCATCAATCGCCGCCGCCGATTGTCCCGCTTTTCAAAGCTCCTGGAAAAGAACTGCCCAGGGCTGTCCGGCGGCAATTGTCGGCACGGCCTCGGCAACCGGCTGTCTTTATCTCCCAGTGGCGGTCCCCCACCGACTTTCTGTTGAAATCTCCCGGCGAGCAGTTGCTGAAGACTGTTCCACGACCGGGCGAGTCTGTAAGGGAAATTAAGGCCAGCATGCCTGACGAAAATAACTGAAGTGGAGGAGATGATGAAATTAAGAGTTTACGTTCTGTGTGTCTTGCTGCTTTTCATCTGCCGAGCTACGGCGTGGGCACAGCAACCGCCAGCCGACCCGTTTGGTGAAAACCTCTTTCCGCCGGAGCTGGTGATGCAGCATCAGCAGGCAATCGGGCTCACCGAGGAGCAGAGGAATTTCATCAAGGCGGAAATCCAGAAGGCGCAGACGCGATTCACCGAGTTGCAGTGGCAGCTTCAAAACGAAGTGGAGACGATGGTTTCTCTGGTGAAGGAGCAACGAGCAGATGAGCAGCAGGTTCTGGATCAATTGGATAGAATCCTGAACCTCGAACGCGAGATCAAGCGGACCCACTTTACTCTGATCGTCCGGATTAAAAACAGGTTGACACCTGAGCAACAGGCCCGACTTCGAGAGATAAAGAACAAGCTGCGTGAGAGATGAACTCTCGTCATCCCCACCGCGCGAATCGAGCAGGGAAAAATTATGAACATGACGAAACGGATTGAAGTATTTCTTTACTACAAGCGCTCCACCGATGACGGAAAAACCTGGGGCGCGGATACGCACCTGTCCGAGGGGCAGGCGGGGAGCGAGCACCCGGCAATAGCGGTCTCCGGCTCGAACATCTACACGGTCTGGCATGGCTTACGAAGTGGGAGCCTGAATATTTATTTCAAGCGCTCAACAGACGGCGGGATGACCTGGGGAGAGGATACCCGTTTGACCACTTCTGGCAAATCCGCGCACTCCTCGATAGCGGCTTCGGGGTCAAGCGTGCACGTCGTCTGGGGGGACCACAGGGACGGCGAGCAGGCGGAGATTTACACACGCGCTTCCCGCTGACGCCGGAGCGACATGGGGAGCCGAGACGCGCCTCTCCGACGTGCCTGACGACTCGTGGGTGTCAACCGTCGCCGTCTCAGGCAAGAACGTCTACGTCGCCTGGGTGGATACACGCGACGGCAACGAGGAAGAATACTTCAGGCGCTCCACGGATGGCGGCATCAACTGGGAACCGGTGACCCGCATGACCAACAACCCGGCTAACTCCTGGGCGCCTTCCATTGCCGTCTCCGGCGATGCCGTGCATCTCGTCTGGTTTGATCAGCAGGATAACCCCGTACAGCCAGCCCCTCGACGCCGAGAAGATGTTAGACGAAGTGATGGGCATGTTGGGACTAACGGTCGAGCCGGCGCCGACCGGAGTCATGGTGGTTCATCCTGAAGAGGCCGCGAAGAGACGCGCGATGGAAAAGGGCCAGCAGGTTCAAGCGGCGGCTCCCGGCTGGGTTCAGGGCGGCGGTGACGCGGCGAAACTCGGGGCCATCTTGCAGGAATTAGACGAAATGGGAAGGCGCGGAGCCACCTACTTCGCCAAAGAGAGGAAGCTGGATGAAGCGCTGCGTCTGATGGGTCTGACGTACATGCCCGGGCCGCAAGGAGACCTGCCGAAGGTTTACTACATGGACGCGATGCGTATGCGTGTGCAAGACAAAATGCAGCAGATCCTGGCGGCGGCTCCCGGCTGGGTGCGGCGCGGTGGCGACCCGAAAAAGTTAGAAGGCATGCTTAAAGATTTTGAGCGGACGATGGGGTTGGCGATTACGGAATGGGATATCTACTACAAGCGCACTAGAAAGAGAAGCCGGAGCCAGCCATAAACACTGTGCGCAGATCGGAACGCTCACGATACGTAACTTCTTCTAACGAGCGCCGGCTTGGGACGTCTCACTCTGCCAGGTGAGTCATTGAACTCGCCGGGCAGTGGGTGAGTGAGCCTAACGCTCGAATTAACCGGCGCGCTCATTCAACGCACATGAGAGGCTCGCTGGCAGCGCGTCCGGTTCAATGAGATGTGAGGCGGCTGTGTCGGAGCCTTCTTCATCTTAGTAATGGCGCAGCAAAAGCTTACCTATAGAAAGAATTTGACTGCTCGACCTTAAGAGCAATGGCCCGGCTCATAGCAGAGATCTTTGCTGCTCTTTATATTTAGCGCCCGCCAAGTGTTGGCATATCAATTGCCCGAGAATAGTAACGTGTTGAGTTTCAGATTGAAAGGAGATCAGTTGTGCTCAGAAAAGCCTTCGCAATTTTGCTTTCCGGAATACTAGTGTCGACAGCGTTCGGCTTCCAAGCAGCTTATGCGCAAACGGGAAAAGAGGTTCAGACTGCTGAGAAAACTCGAGTTGGCATATTAAAACTGGGTATCGGAAAGGATGCTCGTGTTGAAGTCAGGTTACAGGACAACAGCAAACTGAAAGGCTACGTCAGCGCAGTGGGAGAAGACTCCTTCACGATCGCAGACCACAAGACAGGAGCATCCAGCACGGTGGCATATTCTGATGTAACGAAGGTCAAAGGCAACAATGATTCGACGCGGACAAAGGTGATCATAGGCGCGGCGGTTGCCATCGGGATAGGCATCGTGTTGTACACGATTCGCGGGGCGTTCTGTGATGGTCAGTGCTGAATAATCAGGTTGTGAAGCCGCCTAACGCTCCAGGTGAGCGGCGGCCGAGGCGCGAAGCGCCGAGGGTACACAACATCGATGCTGTTGGGCGGTCCGCTCCAACTGGAGGTTAGGCCTCATCGCGACCTGCCGTTGAGCCAGGATGTTCCTGCGAAGGCCCAAGAGGGCGCTGCTTCCGCTGCGGCAGCCCGTCCAGGATCACTACGTTACTTCTCGTGCCCTTCAAGCGATGCATGGCGATCTTTCGGTATTCCGACGACTCTGACCAACGAAGTGCGTCCTCGCGGCTGGGGAAGCTGAGTAAGATGGTTCGGTCGTAGGGCCATGTGCCTTCGGATGGCGAGGGTGCGTCTTGAGCAGCGAGAACCTCGCCATTGAACTTGCAAAACACGCCCATGAACGCACGAAGGTACGTCTCGTACTCTGCGCGATCATGGATCGTCATGTTGTTGATGATGTACACAGCCATGTGACCTCCAAGGGCCTAACGCCCGGCATCACCCGCCGCGCGCACAACGCCGATACGGCCAAGTCTTGCGCGTGATAGCAACGCTGTTCGCGGTCGGCTCAATCCGCTTATTAGACCGCGTGGATTCAACAAGTAAGTGCAACACGGTGTAGGAGCGCTTTAGAACTAGGATCAACCCCGCCCCCTGCTCTAAGTGCTTCTGCCTGCTCTCGATACTAATTTTGACGAGGCGAGCAACCTCTGCGTTGGCAAGCACTTGCGTGTTGCACTTCAAAGTTGATACCAGGCCGTTGCGGGCCGTGGTTTCAGTGCGATTCGGACAATTGACTCTCCGTTAGGATAAGCCAGGATACCGATTCAAATAGATCAATACGAGCGCTAGCGTGTTCGACACGCCGTGGGCAACAATAGGCACGGTCAGATTGCGACCACTCATCATGAAGAACACACCAAGCCAAAAGCCCGAGAGCGACTCTTGCACAATGCCCGTCAGGCCCTGAGTGCTATGGCCAATCCCGAAGTAGACACTCACCAACACCAGACTGGCGATCCACGCTGTACGCGTGCCGTGGAACGCGTCAGCGAACCGGTTCATGAGATATCCACGGAAGGCTAACTCTTCGCCGACTGCAGCCAAGAGCCAGCTCACGACGATAAGAATCAGTAAGAGAGGGACGTTTCCAACCAGATCCTGAAAATCGGACAGGTCAGGCGGTGACCCTGCAATCGACGCTATCAACGGGGTCGTGAGGTGGACTGCCAAGAGTTCAATGGCCACACCACCGCGATTCCCCCATCACGGCACGCGTCAGGCGCGGCGCGGGCGTGAAACCAACGTCGCGCCATTTCAGTCGGCGCCACCTCAAAGAGACCCAGCAGAGCAGGAGCAAGAACGGGGTCCGGCTTAGCGGGACAAGACCGAACGCGTCGGCGATCGTCAAAGCGATAACGGCACTCAACTCCACAAGCAAAAGCCGGCTCTGTTGGCGACCACGTTCGGCGGCGGGACGCGATTGGTCATCGTTGCTAACCTCTTCGCTCGTCATATCCAAATCTCCTCAGCGCTCGCGGGTCGTCGCCTCGCAGCCCAACGCACGAATTGAGCGGCGCGCACAAACCGCCGCCAGCGACAAGTCTTGCATATAAAGACTCGCTAACTGCGCGTCCGCTCCAATTACTTGGTAGGCTCGCTTTTCGCTGAAATCACTCTTTAATCATCTGCACTGCATAAATCCGACTCATGAAACTCTACAGCATGTGAATTAAATTGTTAATCGAATTAACTTACGCGCGTTAATAGTATGGGTGAAAGACTCGATTCGTGAAAAGATATTTAAGGGAAAATGATTATGCAACTTGAAAACAAAAAACCTGGCAGAAGGAAAAGAAACATTGCCATTATCGCAACTTCACTGATTTTTACTTTTGGCCTTCTTTACTTCCAAATGTGGACAAAGCCTATGCTGATTGATAGTGGAATGATAAAACATCACCTCACGTTTTCGGGGCATTTAAATGTAGTTCGGAAAGTTATGTTTAGCCCTGACGGTGAGTTGCTTGCGAGTGGAAGCGTTGATAATACAGTTAAAATTTGACAAAAAACAGATGGTAAGGTTGTCCGCACTCTCGAACATCCGATGGGTGTAACAGCTTTAGCATTTAGCCCTGATGGAAGTTATCTTGTTACCGGCAGCTATGATTCAAATGTCAGGCTCTGGCAGGTGGCAGACGGTGCACTTCTTAAAACCTTTTCGGGACATTCAAAAACTGTTTGGGCTGTTGCCTTCGGCCCTGATGGGAATATTATTGCAAGCGGCGGCGAAGACAGCACCATAAGGTTATGGGATGTTAATCCGGGCAAATTACGTCGAACTCTCGAAGGGCACTCTCTTAATATTTGGTCAGTCGCGTTTAGCCCTGATGGTAACAAACTGGCAAGCGGAAGTTTTGATGAGGCAATAAAAATCTGGGATGTAAATGACGGTCAATTAATCAGAACAATTGACGGTCATTCAGAGGCAGTTTTAAGCGTTGTGTTCAGTAAAGACGGGCAACATCTGGCCAGCGGCGGCGATGACTCAACCGCTAAACTTTGGAACGCTAATGACGGCAACTTAATACGTTCTTTTGCAGAAGACTCAGAACATATTTATTCCGTTGCTTTGAGCCCTGACGGCAAATGGATACTAAGCGGGGGCAGAGACAGGAATGCTCTCGGAGAGATTATACAGAACTTTTTTGGCGCTTCTGATTCCAATAAATGGGTTGCAGTTCGTCTTTGGAATTTAGAAGACAGTAAATTAATTCATACGTTTGCACATCATTCTAATGATGTATTCTCGGTGGCATTTAGCTCTGACGGAGCATGGTTGGCAAGCGCCAGTGAGGATAAAACTGTTAGTGTATGGTATTTATCACAAGGTAAATGATCCACCACCCGCTTTCATAAGACTAGAGCCTAACGCCCCAATTAACCGGGCGCGGAAGCAATGAACCAAGCCTTCAAGTCTT
>JANOGZ010000181.1:0-3484 GCA_031406255.1 Pyrinomonadaceae bacterium
GCCCCGCTTCACCCATCAGCACACCCTTCCATCCGAATATTTCTGGTAACTGCTAAAAACCCGTTGACAGGTTACACGCCACATGCTAGTTTGTAACCCGTATTCGCATTTTAGGCAGTTACACCAGGCGTGTCAATAACGCCTGGTGCGCGGTGTGAACCGTCACTGGTCACAGTGAGCCTGTGTCGGGGAGTATCCGATGATTACGCCGGACATGAACAGGGTTGCGATCCCGCCGCGATGATCTCATGCGCGAAGCGGAACCGGGCCGACTCGTTCGCACGTTGGTGACACAGAGATAACCGAAAGGAATTAGCAGATGAACGAGGTCGTGAGGATTAGCAAGCAGTTACGGAGTGCTTACGAGGGAGAGGCATGGCACGGGCCTTCGCTTCGCGAAGCGCTCAGTGATGTATCAGCGCCGCTGGCCGCGGCAAGACCGCTGTCACATGCCCATACTATTTGGGAAATAGTCAACCACCTTGCGGCGTGGAACGGCGCAGTGCGGCGCCGGCTCGAAGGAGAGCGCGTTGATACTCCGGAGGAAGGCGATTGGCTGACTGTCATGGATGCGAGCGACGCAGCCTGGAATCATACGCTGGCATGGCTGGAGAAGAGTTACCAGGACCTTCACGGCGCGGTGGCCGGACTGGATGACGCGAGGCTGGATGCAGCTATTGTCGAAGGCGGCAGTGCTTCCATTTACGTCACGCTTCACGGCACGATCCAGCACAATCTTTATCACGCCGGACAGATCGCGCTATTGAAGAAAGCGTGATTCGTCGAAGCGCGCTCTCCCGCCGGCGCTGTTTTTGCGAGCCCTGCCCGCGTGTCCGCGAAGCAAGTAATTATCTGCATCATGTCCATCAATTGATGGCGTAATATGTATCGATGCGCCTCACACATGTTCAAGCACAGTCGGTCATGCTGGCCGCTCAGGGACTGCTCCGGCGCCCACCGCGAAGGGCCACCAAAGCCGATGTGCTTCGCGCTATTCGGCAGATGGGCGCCCTGCAGATAGATACCATCCATGTCGTCGCCAGAAGCCCATACCTCGTGCTCTGGAGCCGCCTCGGCGATTATGATCCGCGCTGGCTGGACGAATTACTGGCCGAAGGTCAGCTTTTCGAATATTGGGCGCATGAAGCCTGCTTTCTGCCGATTGAAGACTATCCGCTCTACCGCCACCGGATGCTCGATGCCGCTTCGATGGGTTGGAAGTATTCGCACGAGTGGATTACCGCCCATCGAAAGGAGGTTAACCGATTGCTGAGCCTGATTCGCCGACGCGGCTCTGTCCGCTCCTCTGACTTCACACGCGACGATGGTAAGACGGGCGGCTGGTGGGAATGGAAACCCGAAAAGCGCGCTCTCGAGATGCTCTTCACCGCTGGCGAGCTAATGATCGCACGCCGTCACAACTTTCAACGCATATACGATCTTCGCCAGCGCGTGCTGCCTTCCTGGGATGATTCACGACTACCGCCGAAAAATGAAACCCAGCGAGAACTTGTCCTCAAAACAGTACGCGCGCTCGGCATCACGACGGCGCGATGGGTCAGCGACTATTTCCGCACCGGCACGCGGCTAACGCATGAACTGACCGATAAATTGGCTGAAGAGGGCAGGCTGCTTCCGGTGCACATCGCCGGATGGGAAGAGACGGCATATTTCCATCCTGCCAATCGCGACCTCGTTAACAAGGCGGCCGAGGGCCGACTGCGCCCTTCGCTGACGACGCTGCTGTCGCCCTTCGACCCGCTCGTGTGGGACCGGGCGCGAGCGCGGCTGATGTTCGGATTCGATTACAAGCTCGAATGTTATACTCCCGCGCCGAAACGCCGCTACGGCTATTTCACGCTGCCGCTGCTCCACCGTGGACGTTTGATCGGTCGGCTCGACGCGAAAGCGCACCGCAAAGCCGGAATCTTCGAGATTATATTCATCCACCTTGAACCGGGCATCGCCATCACAGACGCGCTGCTCGCCTCAACCGCTCGCGCTTTGTGTGAATGCGCCGCATGGCATAAAACACCCGAAGTTGTGCTTCGCCGGTCGGAGCCGCCGGAGTTGGCCGCCCTCTTACAGGCGTCCGTCCGCGCGAGGAGCTAAGCCCACGGTTTGGTCTCTCAACGCTGGCAGGACGGGATTCCGGGATGGCGGAGCTAACTTCGATACGTTACGAAGGTGTACGCGAAAGAAAACACTGTGTTCTTGCATGTAAGGGGTAGTTGCAGGGGGTACCGAAGACGAATTCGTGCTCAGCGCTCCTGTGGCGCTTCAGCCGTGGCTCGTCGGCGTGGAGAACGCTCCAGTAGGATGATGAATTAATACCAGGAAGGCTGCCCATCAAAGAAGAGTCTGGCTTGAGGAATGGAGATGCCTTTACCAAGCCACGCTTCTCTTAATACCGGCCTGAAATCTTCGGTGAGGATGATCGGTTCCCCGACTAACGGAATCTTTTTCCGTAAGAGCTTTCGATAATCGCGTGTGCGGCCTCTGACGTCCGTGTAAAAATCTCTGAAATGAACGGGCACGATCCGCAAGCCTTCAAGCCAGTAGTAGATCCTCCCGAAGTAAGCCGCATGCAGCCACCGCTCCCACGGGCGCGGGGGGTATAAACTCCGATCCAGGCCCGGCGCGTAGAGCGGGAGCCAGAGGACATAAATGCCTTTACGCGCATACTCCGCCGTCCGGTAGTTGATCCTGGCAAGCGACAGGCTGCTTAACTGCACCTCGATGGCCACGGGCACGCCGCTGATGTAGGCGCTCAGATCGGGCCTGACCGTGCCAAGATTTCGTTCCATCTCGCATTTGACGACGCGCGGGTCTTCGACGAGTCTCTCATAGATGGCGATCTTACACTGACGGTGTTCTTCTGATTCCCCCGCTCCATACTCGCAGGTAACCGGCGGCTGGTGGGCGAAGTGCGGCGCTCTTACTCCCCCGCGCCTGAGCGTCACCAGACTCCCGCAGCAGTGACACAGAAAGGGCCGATCATCCCGGCTCGCTTCCCAGGCGGCGGTCTTCTGTCCATCACGTTGCCTCGTCGCGGTGAGCATGGCCGGCTATTTTCGTCTGAGCGGGGAGAAGAATCCATTCCAGATATGAGAGGTCCAGACTCCACTGATGACAGCTCCGCCGATGCCACACCTCGAAGCACACTTCGATATACAGATTGGCGTCTTCGACAGACCAGTGGTTGACGCGCGCCAGGTGCGCGACGGCCGCCCCGTGTTTCCCGCGCACGCCCGCCAAACCGATGTGTTTCACTTCATGGCAGGGGGGACACAGGGCAATGAGCTTAACCAGCTTCTGGATGTATCGTTTGTCATCGTACTCGAAGACTTCATGACACTCGACCGGCCATTTTCGTCCCCTCCCCCCGCAGAGTTCACAGACATAACCGGCCCGGCTAAAAGTGATCTTCTTCAGCCTCTCCCACTCCTCACGAGAGACATTGGAGCGGACGTTCCGATACCAG
>JANOGZ010000194.1:0-6841 GCA_031406255.1 Pyrinomonadaceae bacterium
GTCGCCGGCTTTAGTCGCGATACTCATAACTTCAATACTCCTTTGGAAAGTCGTCGGAACAGAGCGATCGTTGGCACCTCAACGGTTGCGGCTGGTGCGCCCGAAAGGGCTTAATGCTTCCGGCCGCCGAACACGGTCCAGCGTATTTACATCGTCGTGTAGCGCTGTTGCTTTCTGAGCAGCCAGAGAAAGACCGGGCCGCCCGCGAGCGCGGTGATCGCGCCGACGGGCAACTCGCCCGTGCCGAGCACCGTCCGCGCCACCGCATCGGCCAGCATCAGGAAAACCGCACCCAACAGGAACGAGCACGGCAGGACGATACGCACGTCTTCGCCGAAGAGTATGCGGACGGCGTGCGGCACGATCAGACCGACGAAACCGATGGTTCCGCCCACCGCCACCGTCACGCCGACGAGGAGCGATGCCGCGATATAAACGAGACGCTCGCTGCGCCGCACATTAACGCCGAGGCTCGCCGCCGTCTCTTCATCGACGGCGAGCAGGTGTAGGTCGCGTCCCATGTAGAAGAGCACCAGCCAGCCGGGAACGAGAAAAAGCAGCATCCGCCAGATGAGCTCGAAGCCGACCACATCGAGGCTGCCGATCGTCCAGCGCAAGATCTGCAGGGCGCGCGTGTAATCGGCGAAGTATTGAATGATGACGACGCCCGCCGCGGCGATCAAATTCATGACGACGCCCGCCAGCAGCAGCGCGCCCGGCAGCACGACGGCGCGCGTCCGCGCCAGCTTGTAGACGACCATCACGGATACGCCCGCGCCGATGAAGGCCGCGACGAAGATCACCGGCACCCCCGCGACCTTCGCGCCGAACCCGAAAGCGATGGCGATGCTCGCGCCGAGCGCCCCTCCGCCCGAGACGCCCAGGGTGAGAGGCTCGGCGAGCGGATTGCGAAACAACGCCTGGAGCGCCGCTCCGACCATCGCCAGCGAGGCGCCGACGATTCCAGCCATCACGACGCGCGGCAGACGAAGCTGAAAGAAGACCGCGCGCGCCGTTTCGTCGTGGCGAATCGCCTCCAGATCGAGCGGCTGGTAACCGACCCAGAGCGCCACGAGCGTGGCGAGCAGGAGCGCCACGAACAGCAGCGCGAGCGCCCGCCGCAAGCGCCCGCCCGCCGCCTGCAGGCTGAGGGGCGCGGCCACATCACGCCGGGGCGCGGTGGTGGCTTCTGGAGAAAGCGCGACGCGTTTCATGACCGGATCATACCAACTGCTTCACCGCGAAAGTCATAAAAGAGACATGCCGGACACACGAGCCGTTTCCTTCTCGACGGCTCATCATTCCGACCAGACAAACGTCCGTCCATAAGCCTGACGGGCGCGAATGTGCGCATCGCCGTAGATGTCTGCGAGCACGTCATCGCGCAACACCTGCGAGGGCGCACCCTCGGCCGTGATCGCGCCGCCACGCATCGCCAGCACACGGTCAAAAGCCGGATCAATCAACTGTAGATCATGCGTGACGACGAGCGCCGTGATACCGCTCTCATCGCGCAGGCGGCGCAAGTGGCGGACGAGACCGGCGCGATGCTTCAGGTCGAGCGCCGCCGCCGGTTCATCAAGCAGGAGGCAATCCGGCTCCTGCGCCAGCGCGCGCGCCAGCGAAATCAGCTGTCGCTCGCCGCCTGACAATTCCGTGACGGGACGCTCGGACAGATGCGCCGCGTCAACCGCGGTGAGCGCTTCCCGCGCGACCATCACATCACGCTCATTCTCGAAGCTGAAGCGCGTAGTGTAAGGGCTCCGGCCCGTCAGGACGACTTCGAGCGCGGTGAAGGGAAAGACGGTACCGATGGTTTGCGGCACATAGGCAATGCGCCTGGCACGCGCGCGTCGTTCGAGGGATGCCAGCGGCACACCGTCAAAGACTATTTCACCTGCGAGTGGCGCGACGAGTCCGCCGAGCAGGCGGATGAGCGTTGACTTGCCGGAGCCATTCGCGCCGATCAGCGCGGAGAGTCTTCCGCGCGGCACTTCGAGCGAGACGTCCGTGATAACCTCGGGAGCCCCGGCGGCGTAAGCGTAGCGAAGGCCGCGCGCTTCGATCAGCGCGCCGCCGCTGTGTGGATAAACCGCTCCGGTCGCCGGCGGGACAGGAGGAGCGATGCCGTGCGAGGGACGTTCGCTCACTTGCCTTCGCTTCCTTTCCCCGCGGCGCGAAAAACTTCCGGGTGAATGATCTCGGCGAAGCGGCGCGCCGTGTCGCCGACGAATTGCGAAGGGTGCAGCACCGATTCCTCGCGCAGCGGGTAGACGCGCCCGTCGCTCACGGCGCGCACCTGCGGCAGCTCGCGCCAGACGCTCTGCAAATCTTCGGCGAGCTGACTGCCTTCGCGCGCGCCCTGCACCATATCAATGATTACCTCCGGGTCGAGCGCGACGATCGCTTCCTTGGTGATCCGCCCGAAGCCGCCCGTGACGGGTGGCGCGATGGGCTGGCCGCCGGCGATCTTGATCAATTCCGCAATAAAGCTTCCCTCGGTCGCGACGTACAGGTCGCGCAGCGTGCCGGGCAGTCGATCGACGATGCAGAGCACGCGGCGGGAGGGAATATCGCGTGCGCGCGCGCGGACCGCTTCCACGGTCGAGCGCGTCTCAGTCAGCAGCTTTTGCGCTTCCTCTTCATTACCCGTCGCGCGACCGACCAGCTCGATCGCCGTATAGGCATCCTCCAGTGTCCGGCTCGGAACGATCAGGGTATTTATCTTCAACGCATCGAGGCGGTCTTTAATGAATGGGGCCTGCACCTCCACCAGCACGACCAGGTCGGGACGAAACGACACGACCCGCTCCAGATTGGTGTTTTGCCAGCCGCCGATGCGCGGCAGATCCTTCACCTGCGGCGGATAACTGCAATAATCGGAAACCGCAATGACGCGCCCGAACGCGCCGACGCCGTGGAGTATCTCCGTCGCGCTCGGCGATAAAGAGATGATCCGCTCCGGTCGCTGCTGGCTGGCCGGCGGCTTAAACTCGACATAGATGTCATCACGGCGGCATGACGCCGCCGTCGCCAGCACGAGCACCGCACAGCATAGCCCCACTGCGCGGCGGAGTCTTTCGCCGCGGCGTTTACCGTAAAGATCAGATCGCTTGACGTGCTTCATAAGCCAGGAAAGGCGCCGCGCATGCGAGGGGCCGAGCCTCTTTCTTCTTATCATAGGGCGCACGATACGGACAGCCGACTTTGATATCGTGACAAGTGACAAACGGTGTTATCCAGTCAAATCGTCGGGCAAGTTGATTAACCTGAGCAACCTGCCCGTCGCCAATACTTCCCGCAAATTGGAAGTAGGATGTGCGTCCTGTTTTTAGCTGCCCGGAGTGTTCTCGAATCCCGGGCAAGCCACATCACCCGCTATATAAGGTTGGTTGAGCCATGTCAAACAAAACAGGTTTCACGATCGCTTCGTGCATCTTTGCGATACTAGCACTGGCTGGTTGCTCATCGGAATCAACTCGAACGCAATCGAGCGTTGATCCGTTTCAGCCCCTCACAGTTGATTCAAGTCCTGTCCTGGCGACATCTACCGCGCCAGTGGACCCCGCCAACGACACGAGTGAAGAAGGCATCCGGCTAAATATTCTGCAAGCGGATAAGACCATCACTTATGCGAATCTGAAGAAGAACGCCGACCGCTACGACGGCGATCCCTGGGCATTCACCGGCACGGTGTTCCAGATCGAAAAATATAACGGGCAGACTGTCGCCCTCGTCACTTTCGACTTGTGTAACAACAAGATGGTGTGGGTGAGGGCCAACTTTACCACGGATTTTGTTAAGAAAGATCAGGTCTATGTCGTCGGCCACCTGGCGGGAAATCACTCTTATACGTCAGTCGGCGGAGTGAATGTTACCCTCCCCGCATTAAATGCCCGCGCCATCCTCAAGCCGAGTGAAGCCGCCCGCATCAAAGCCAGTAAAGAAATTGCGAAATCATAAAACCTTACGCGTACCGTCTGATCAGTAGTCTGAGGCAGAAGATTTCTGCGAATAGATCAAACGCCCCGGCACGGTAGAGATCTTCGCCCTCGATCCGGCGTGCGCTCGCCGCTCACCTCTCCACACCCTCTCCCGCTCCCGCCGTCGCCTAAAAACTCAGCGCGGCGCCCGCGACACCCGTGCGGCGCGGCGTGCGAAAGCCGTTTTCGAAGTATTCGCGCTCGAACAGATTGTCCAGCTTGCCGAAAAAGCGCACGCTCCGCGCGTCCGTGAGCGGCAGCGTGTAGCTCGCGCCGAGGTCGGCCTTGATTGGTCCGTCGAAGCGGTAGACGCGGCTCGCGAACGTGCCGGGATCAAAAACCGGCGCGAGGTACTCGCTCGCCGCCGTGAGATCGAAATTGACGAGCAGGCGGCGGCCGATGCGCTGCGTGGCGACGAGCGAAAACTGGTGGTCCGGAATCGCGAACGAGCGGATCACATCACCGATCACGGGCGTGCGTTGATCCGCGTTCGTGTACGTGTAGGCGACGGCGAGATCGAGCGTGCGCCAGGGCACGGCGGTGAGGCTCAGCTCCGCGCCGCGCGCCAGCCCGCCGCGCCTATTGAGAAAGCCGCCGAAAATTCGTCCGAACGTGCTGACATCACCAAAGTCAATCACTTCCTGAAGCCGCGTATAGAAATAGGTGGCGGAGGCGCGCAGGCGATTGCCGTACAGCGTCTGGTCGAGGCCGGCGTCAAAAGCGATGGACCGCTCGGGCCGGAGCGTCGGGTCGCCGAGCGCGACGAACGAATTGCTGAAACCGCTGTAGAAGGTGCCGAAGCGCTCGAAGAGCGACGGCGCGCGATAGCCATTGCCGACATGGGCGCGCACTTTCGTGCCGGTCGAACCGAAAAAGTAAGCGACGGAGCCATCGCCCGTGTAGGCGCGCGGCGGCGCCACAAAAGTCGTGTCCCGGTAGGGCGCGGCCGCGCCTGCGGGCGTAAATTGCGGCTGGCTGACGGAGAAGAACTGCGCGCGAAACGCCCCCGAAAGCTGCAGCCGATCTTCCATCAAGCGCAGTTGGTCCTGCACGAAAAGCGTCTGGCTCCGCTGCACGACATTAACCGTCGAAGTCTCGGAGAGGTTCACGGGAAACGAGCGGTTGATGAAGGTCTCGCGTTCGAACTCGTATCCGGCGGTGATGAAGTTGGCGCGGCCGAGGCGGAAATCCGTGCGCGCGTTGATGGTTTGAATGCGTCCGTCAAAATCGGAGCGCGTCGAGCCGGACGGCTCCGCGAAAGTGGGGTCGCTCAGATTGCCGGGACGCCCCGGGCCATCGCGGAACGTGCGGTCGGTGATGAGCCCCTGATAGGAAACCGTGTAACCGAACGTTTCTGTGAGACGCTGCGCGAAGGTGATCGCGCCGGAGAAAAAGCGCGTCGCCTGTGTGTTGTCAGAATCGTTGGCGGACGGCACGAAGGTGGCCGCGCCCGTATTTAGCTCAGAGAGGCGCGCGCCCGTTTCATAGCGGCGAAGTTCGTCACGTCGGAGCGGGATGGCGTTGATGATGCCGAAAGCGGGCAGCGTCGTCCCGACGGCCTGCGGATTGTCATTTAACTGCACGAAAGCATCTGCCGTATAGATGCGCGCGGTGAGCGTCGCGGTCGGCGTCAGGCGAAAGAGCACGCGGCCCTGCCCGCTCGTATTGCGCGCCGCATCATCCTCGTCAATGCCGCGCGTGGCGTTGAGATGCGTCGCTCCGGCGCTGTAGACAACGCGATTTTCGGCGGCGCCGCCGGCCACCTGCGCGCGGCCGCGAAACAATCCGAGGCCGCCGCCTTCGATGAGCAGGTTGCCGCGCAGAGGGCCACCGCCCTCATCCGTCACGACGTTGACGACGCCGCCGATGGCGTTCGTGCCGTAGAGCGACGAGCCCGACCCGCGCAAAACTTCGACGCGGCTGGTGTTGGTCACTATCAGATCGCCCAGAAAACTCGAAGCGTCGCCGGTGAGCGCCGTGGTATCACGAAAACGGAGTCCATCGATCAGCACGGCCGTGTCCTGATTGCGCAGTCCGCGCGTCTTGATCGACGTCAGCGTGCCGGGACCGCCGAGCTGCTGAACGCGCAGGCCGGGCACCGAGCGGAGCGCTTCGGCGATCAGAAACTCGTCGCGGTCGTCTATTTCCCGCCGCCCGACGACCGTGATCGCCTTCGACACCTCATCCACCGTCTGCGGAGCGTCCGAAGCGGTGACGACCACTTCCGCACGCACGCCCGCCAGCTCCAGCGCGATATCAAGCGTCTCCTCCGGCGCGCCGCCGCCACGTACGCGCACCGCCCCGGCCGCCGTCTGCGTGAAGCCGCTCGCCGCGGCTTCGAGGATATACTCGCCGGGCGCGAGTCGCGCGAAACGATAGATGCCCGTCTCATCCGTCGTGGTGGCGAGGCGCACGCTCGGTCGCGCTCTCTCATAGAGCGTGACGATCGAGCCCGGCACGCCCGCGCCCTGCGGGTCTGTGATGCGCCCCGTGATCGCGCTCGCGGTAGTTGATGAGAGCGAAGGATCACCGGCCGTTCGCTGCGCGAAGGCGAAGGAAGATACACATATAATTGACAGGACCGAGGCCGCTAAAATTTTAGTAATCTCTTTTGTCATTAGTTATCGAAATCCTTTCCGAAACGACAGTCGGGAGCGGGCGACGGGTAGCACGGCGGAATGGCGGGAATGGAAATTTGGAAGCGGTGGTTGCGGGCTCTAAAACCACAAACGCCCTCGATTCTTCCGCGCGGAAGAATCGAGGGCGTTTTCAGGTGGACGAGTGATCAGGATGAAAGCAGCCGGGAGGGCTGCCGGTGAAGGCAAGAGCGAATACGGTTGCCGTGACCGCATCGACTG
>JANOGZ010000196.1:0-6318 GCA_031406255.1 Pyrinomonadaceae bacterium
TCGTACTCAACTGTGAAAGTCATCACCGCCACCTCGCCACAATCCTATCACAGCGCACAGAAGCGAAGCAGCCCAACTATAAGTAGACGTCCTAATTGACGCATTATTTTACGTCACTTCTGACGCTTAATACTTCATCCCCAACAAACACTCGCCTCCCACTCTACACCTTAGCTCGCTCGCCCTTGATAATACTTCACCTCCGCTGCTAGATTACGCGTTACCTCAACTTAATTAGCGGAGGCAACCCTCACATCACCTCCCTCCAAAGGAATATAGTGATGCTTCTCCTGCTCAAAATCTCATCAGGTGCCTTGATACTGTCTATCGTTGTGTCTGTAACTGCCTTCGCGCAGAAACCCGAGCTCGTCGTGCAAACAGGACATGCCAATTCGATTCAGTTCGTGGCCTTCAGTCACGATGGTAAAACCTTAGCGAGCGCGAGTCTGAATGATAAAACGATCAAACTCTGGCATGTCAGCACGGGCAGAGAACTGCGCGCGCTCACCGGGCACTCTGAAGGGGTCAACACCGTCGCCTTCAGTCCAGACGATAGAATCTTAGCCAGTGGAAGTCACGACAAGACGATCAAATTCTGGGAGGTCGCGACGGGCCGTGAGCTCCGCGCTCTCAGCGCGCAGCCGTTCCGTGTCACGTCTATCGCCTTTAGTCCCGATGGCAAGATATTGGCGGGTGGAGGTTATAACAATCAGAGCCAGGATCAACACAACATGATCAAACTCTGGGAGGTCGCCACGGGCCGTGAACTTCGCACGCTCGCAGCACATCCGCTGCAGTGCAATACCGTCGCCTTCAGTCCCGACGGCAAAATCCTGGCGAGCGGGAGCGATGACCGGATGATTAAACTCTGGGACATCGCGACGGGCAGAGAACTGCGCACGCTCAGAGGACATTCTGACAAGGTCACGTCGGTCGCCTTCAGCCCGGATGGTAAGGTCTTAGCCAGCGGCAGCGGGAACTTCGTTGACAGCCGCGACAACACGGTCAGGTTCTGGGACGTGGCTACGGGCCGTGAACTCCGCACGCTCGCGGAGCACTCCGGCATGGTCGTCTCCGTGGCCTTCAGTCCTGACGGTAAAACCCTGGCCAGCGCGGATAATTCGGACGAGAAGGTCAAACTCCGGGAGGTCGCCACGGGCAAAGAACTCCCCTCGCTCATGGAACATTCCAGTGACGGCACTTCCAGTAGCATCACGTCTATCGCCTTCAGCCCCGACGGCCGAATCTTAGCCGGCGGCAGTCCGGAAAAGAAGATCATCCTCTGGGACGTGACGACCGGCAGAGAGAGACACATCCTCAAAGGACACGTCAGCTCCGTAGATTCCATCGCCTTCAGCCCCGACGGCAAGATCCTCGCGAGTAAAAGCGACTTCGGGATTAAGTTCTGGAGTGCCAGCAAGGAGTGCCGAACCTTCACGAAGGAGCCTTCTTTCTCTTTCGCCTTCAGCCCCGACGGCCGAACCCTGGCTGAAGGAAATTATCAAGGGATTGTGCTTCGGGAAGTCGCGACCGGCGCAGAGATGCGCAAGCTCACGGAAAGCTTCGAAGGATTTCTCCCTCTTCTTGTGTTCAGTCCGGAGGGCAAAATCTTAGCCGGCGTGGGAATAGATAATAAGGTCAAACTCTGGGATGTTGCCACGGGCAAAAAACTCGGCACCTTCGTCGCGCCCACTGTGGATAGAGTGTTTTCTGTGGCCTTCAGCCCCGATGGCGCAATCTTGGCCGGCGCAGGTAACGCTAATAATGCCGAGCGCAATAACGAGCGCCCCAGGATGATCGTACTTTGGGATGTCGCGACCGGCCATGAACTCCGCAACCTCGCAGGTCATTCTTATGCTGTCCGGTCTGTGGCTTTCACTCCCGACGGCAAGACCCTGGCGAGCGGAGGGCTCGATAATATGGTTAAGCTTTGGGATGTCGCTACCGGCGGAGAACTGCGCACGCTCCGAGGACATACCGATTGGGTCGAAGCGGTCGCCTTCAGTCCCGACGGCAAAATCCTGGCGAGCGGGAGCGATGACCGGATGATCAGACTCTGGGACATCGCTACGGGCAGAGAACTCCGCACCCTTGCCGGACATTCTGAGGCGGTCACGTCGGTCGCCTTTAGTCCTGATGGCAAGACTTTAATGAGCGGAGGCCGGGATGCGAAAATGAAATTATGGGAGGCCTCCACGGGAAGAGAGCTCGCAAGTCTATTAGCGATTGATGAAAGCGACTGGCTGGTGATCACTCCCGACGGTCTGTTCGACGGATCACCCGCCGCCTGGAACCAGATCCTCTGGCGATTCGCGCAAAACACCTTCGACGTCGCCCCCGTCGAGGCGTTCTTCAACGAGTTTTACTATCCCGACTTACTTGCGGACCTTCTCGCGGGGAGAAAGATCAGCTCGCCGCGCAACATAGCGCAGCTTGACCGGCAGCAGCCGCGGTTGAAGATGACGCTGGGGGGCGGTCAGGTTTCACCAGATAGTGGCCTGACGACACGCACCGCGGCGGTGAGGATCGAAGTGGAGGAAGCTCGTGCCGGGGCGCAGGATGTGCGTCTGTTTCGCAACGGCTCGCTGGTTAAAGTGTGGCGCGGCGACGTGTTGAAAGGACAAAGCAAGGCGACGCTGGAAACCACCATACCTGTGGTCGCCGGAGAGAATCGCCTGACCGCCTATGCCTTTAACCGTGACAACGTGAAGAGCGCTGATGCTACGCTGATGCTCACCGGCGCCGAAGGTCTTCAGAGGAAAGGCACGGGTTACGTTCTGGCAGTGGGCGTGAACTCCTACGCCAATCCACAATACAACCTGAAATACGCCGTGGCTGACGCTCAAGCTTTTGGCGAGGAGTGGAAGCGCCAGCAGGAGAAACTCGGCAACTACGAGCGCATTCAGGTTATCCCTCTTTATGATAGAGAGGCGACCAAAGCGAACGTTCTCCAGAGTCTCAAACAACTTGCTGCCACGGTTCAGCCTGAGGACGCGGTGGTCGTCTATTTCGCCGGGCATGGCACTGCTGCGCAAGATCGGTTCTACCTGATCCCGCACGATCTTGGTTACACCGGTTCCCGCAAAATCGATCAAGCCGGGCTCGAGACGATCCTCGCGCACAGCATCTCGGACCGTGAACTGGAGCAGGGTTTTGAGAAAATAGATGCCGGTCAACTATTGATAGTGATTGACGCTTGCAACTCTGGACAAGCGTTGGAGACGGAAGAGAAGCGCCGGGGTCCGATGAACAGCAAGGGGCTGGCGCAGTTGGCTTACGAAAAAGGCATGTACATCCTGACGGCCGCGCAGAGCTTCCAATTCGCCAATGAAGAGCCGCGCCTGGGACACGGTTTTCTCACGTATGCTCTGATCGAGGAAGGACTCAAGAGTAGCGTTGCGGATAAAGAACCGGCGGACGGAGTGTTGATAGTCAGAGAGTGGTTCGACTATGCGACGGAGCGTGTGCCGCGTATTTACAAAGAGCAGATCGGGAAGAAATCAGAAGGGCAACTGGCGCAGCTCAGAAGCAGAAAGGTGAGAGAACTGGGCTTGAGCGCGGTTGACGATGTCCAGCAGCCTCGTGTGTTCTACAGACGTGAGCTGGAAGCCCGGCCCTTAATCGTTGCCAGGCCGGACGCGTCGCCTCCGCGAGAGTAGCGGGGTGGCCATCCATAATACTCGAATCAGGTCGCCGTGTTTTCGGGTGACTTTCAGCATGGGTAACTATTGACATCTACACTTCACAGGAATAATGTGCGCCTTACTTTTATGGCTGAATCTCAGACCACAACTGTGCGCCGGAGGGGCTTTGGGGCGACAATGCGCCGCGACTCATGGTGGCTCGAACTCTTGCCGGTGCTCTTTGTGCTTGGTCTGTTCGGCGCCTACTCCACCTTCCGTGCCTTCGAGGGCGCATACTATGAATGGGGGCCATACCTCTCTCCATTTTACTCGCCGCTCATTGACCCGGAGCATCGCTGGTGGCCGTTCTCTCCGGCATTACTTATCCTGGGGGGGCCGCTCGGCTTCCGCCTGACGTGCTATTACTACCGTAAAGCTTATTACCGCGCTTTCTTTCTCGACCCGCCCGCGTGCGCCGTCGGTGAGCCGGCTGAGCACCGCTACCGGGGCGAGACCGCGTTCCCGCTCATACTCCAAAACCTCCACCGGTACTTTCTCTATCTCGCGCTCGTCTTCCTCGGTATCCTGTGGTACGACGCCGGTCGAGCCTTCTTCTTTGACGGTAGCTTCCATGTAGGGGTCGGCTCCCTCGTGCTTACAGGCAACATCATACTGCTCACACTCTACACCTTCTCGTGCCACTCGCTCAGGCACATCGTGGGAGGCCACCTTGACTGCTTCTCGTGCGCGGCGTTCGGTCGTCCACGCCATACTGCGTGGCGCGGGGCAAGCATCCTCAACGAACACCACGGCCTGTACGCCTGGTTGAGTCTTTTGTCGGTTGGACTGGCTGATCTTTATGTGAGATTAGTTGCTACAGGCGTGATCCGCGATCTGAGATTGCTGTGATGGAAAAGTATGAGACGCACGAACACGATGTGCTCATCATCGGCGCGGGCGGCGCCGGGCTGCGTGCGGCCATCGAGGCGCTCGCGCAGGGGGCGACCGTTGGTGTGGTCTGCAAGTCGCTGCTCGGCAAAGCGCATACCGTCATGGCCGAGGGCGGCATCGCCGCGGCGATGGCTAACGTTGATCAGTCGGACAACTGGCGCACGCACTTCCGGGACACGATGCGCGGCGGGAAATTTTTGAACAACTGGCGCATGGCCCAGATTCATGCGCAGGAAGCGCCCGAGCGCGTGCGTGAGCTCGAGCAGTGGGGCGCGCTCTTTGATCGCACGAGCGACGGCGAGATTCTCCAGCGCGCCTTCGGTGGACACACATTCAAGCGTTTGTGCCACGTAGGCGACCGCACCGGACTTGAAATGATCCGCACGCTCCAGGATCGGGGCGTGCACTCAGGCGTAGATGTCTACATGGAATGCGCCATCACAAGGCTGCTCAAGGATGGCGAGCGCGTTGCGGGCGCGTTAGGCTACTGGCGCGAGCAGGGTCGCTTCGTAGTCTTCAAAGCGAAATCGGTCGTCATTGCCACGGGCGGCATCGGTAAGGCCTGGCGCATCACATCGAACTCCTGGGAGTATACGGGCGACGGGATGGCGCTCGCCTACGACGCGGGCGCTGAGCTGATCGACATGGAGTTCGTGCAGTTCCACCCGACCGGCATGGTCTGGCCCCCGGGCGTGCAAGGTATTCTCGTCACCGAGGCGGTGCGCGGCGAAGGAGGCGTGCTGCGTAACCGACTCGGCGAGCGCTTCATGGAACGATACGATCCGAAGAAGATGGAACTCTCGACGCGCGACGTGGTAGCGCGTGCGATCTACACGGAGGCGCGCGAGGGCCGTGGCACAGAGCACGGCGGCGCTTATCTGGACATCTCGCACAAGCCGGCTGAGTATGTGAAGCGGAAGCTGCCGAGCATGTACCATCAATTCCTCCAACTCGCCGACGTTGACATCACGAAGGGGCCGATGGAGGTTGGCCCGACCTGTCATTACATGATGGGCGGCATACGCGTTGACGCCGAAACGGCCCAGTCTACTGTGCCGGGGCTGTTTGCCGCGGGCGAGGCCGCAGCGGGGCTGCACGGCGCTAATCGCCTCGGCGGCAACTCTCTTTCCGACCTGCTCGTCTTTGGCCGCAGAGCGGGGCTGGGGGCCGCCGAGCACGCCCGGCAGCAAGCGGGATCGCCGACGGTTGATGCGGGGCAGATCGAGGAAGCGGCGCGCGAGATGCTCGCGTCGTTCGAGCGCGCGGATGGCGAGAGTCCCTACAAGATACACAGTGACCTGGAAGGGACGATGCAGAACCTGGTCGGCATCTTCCGCAATGAGGAAGACCTCCGCGCCGGGCTGACGGAGATCGGGAGGCTGAAGGAGCGCGCCGCGCGGGCGCACGTCGTTGGGTCACGACTGTTCAACCCCGGCTGGCATCTGGCGCGCGACCTTCATTCCATGCTGACGGTTTCAGAAGCAGTCACTTTGAGCGCGCTCGAACGCAAGGAGAGTCGCGGCGCGCACAGCCGTATTGATTTCCCCGATTACGATGACGCTTGGGGCAAGCAGAACAACATCATCTCACGCGATGGTGGTGGCGATACGATGAGGCTCAGCCAATCGCCTGTGCCGGAGATGCCGGAGGAACTGATTGCGGATTGCGGATTGCGGAATGCGGATTAAAAGACAACCACATGCTTTAAAATCCGCATTCCGCAATATGAAGATGAACACTGACG
>JANOGZ010000226.1:0-1448 GCA_031406255.1 Pyrinomonadaceae bacterium
CCCCTCCATCTCCATTGTGAACGCACCTTCCAAGACATAGACAGTCACCGGGAAGCGGTGTGTATGGAACAGAGTCCTATCGCCCGGTTGGAAGCTCACCGCGAGGACGCGCACCTCCTGCCGCTCGCCCTTGGGCATCCCTTGGACGATCTCGCGCAGGAGTAATTGGGGCTTGACGACACCCTGTTGTTGCGCCATCGCTATCAAACTAACGAGCAAGACCGCGAACGCGAGGCAGAAGCCTCTCCACTTATTCATCTGTATTCTCCTTCCTCACACGAGAGCATCTAACGCCGGAATTGAGCGGCTGCCTTCATACCTGATCTTTAGAAAGCCTGTTAATTGGCAGTCCGCTCCAATGACTTGTTAGATGGGCACATCTTCTATAGATTCATCTCCACCACGCTAACTCTCGTTAGATTCAACTCCGATAATATTAACCTCTCGCCACATTCTACATTCAGAGCAACACGGCGCGACAACTCTCATCATCACGCCTTCGCCAGAGCATCAACATTCGATGTATCACAGGCGTTCAGAGCAATAGAGACTCATCAATTCAGTCTTTCAACTCTCCAGCGCATCTAACGCCCGAATTGAGCGGCGCGGAACACAATGCCATAATCACGCAAGCTCTCGATAAGAGACTCCCTGATTCCGCGTCCGCTCCAATGAGATGTTAGGCGCGTTGTAAACTTCAACAATTGGTTGGAGGTAGCCTGACGATGGAAGTCATTGATCGCGTTGATGTGATCTTCCCCCAACGTAAATTGAACACTGCCGATACGTGCTTCCACATGGCTAGCTCGGGCTATTTTTGCAACTTCTTCCTCATACAAAGGCACTCCGTAACACAGCACCATCAGCCCGTTCTTTGATTCTTTTCCGACGTAAGTCATGGCCCCCACTTCAATGGCCTTGCCATCGACTTGTAAATCAAGTGTCGAATCCGCAAATGGTTCCAGCGTCTTTGTGAAGATATAGAGTGTAAAAATAAACCGGTTTAAGGGAGCTTTGGGTTGCTTACCTGTGTAGGATGTATGCAAACCGAAAAATATGCAACCGTCTTTGAAGCACGTTACAGGCATCATTTGAAGCGACAACTTTGACTGATCGTGGTCTTGGTCATATTCCCTCGTAATTTTACCAGGGTGCTTAGAAGGCTTATTTCCTCTACCACTGTCTTGAGACGGTGCGGACTCAGCCAGCCCAAAGGTGAAGCCAAGAGCCATTGCCAAGATTATTCTTGTGGAGAATTTCATGAGAGTCTCTTTATCTAACGACTATCATAAGTTACAGCGCCTAACGCCGCAGATAACCGGCGCGCTGTGATCTTCGGGGATAAAGGACCTGCTGATCGCGCGTCCGGTTCATCTGCTTGTTAGGCGTCGTGGATTCAACAAGTAAGTGCAACACGGTGTAGGAGCGCTTTAGAACTAGGATCAACC
>JANOGZ010001022.1:0-12270 GCA_031406255.1 Pyrinomonadaceae bacterium
CGCCGCTTCGCGCAGGCGTGTGCGCCACCACTCGTGATCGATCTTTTCATCACCGAGCGTCAACAGTCGGAGAGCGATCTCCGAGCGGTCGCTGTAGAAGGCCTGCCCGACGTGGCGCCCGCGGTCGTCGCGCACGCGCACGACCGCGCCGCCCGGCGCCGGCGCCCCTCCTCCCGCGCGGACGTCGCTACGGTAGATCCACAAATGGCCGGCGCGGGCGCGCTCCGCCCCGCGGCGCGTGACGGTGATCTTCGCATGTTCGGTCTGGTGGTCTTCAGGCGCTCTGTTCATTGAATCATTTAATTGATAAAGGGCCCGGCGCGTCAATGATCCGACACCCAAGTCAGCGCCTACCCCCAGGGGCTAGTCATTCTCTCCTGCTGAGTAGGGCAACCGGTCGCTGCCCCGCAGGGGCACGGGAATTTAGCCGGTGGCAAGCGCGGCAGCGCGCCGCCACCGGTGACGCACGCCCATTACGATATTGCGCCCCGGCGGGGTGCCGGATCAATGGCGGCAATATCCGGCGCTCCTGCCGGAGCGCGGGACTTACGTTACCCGGTTCCGGTGGCGGCGCTTCGCTTGCCACCGGCTAAATACGGTCGCCCCTGCGGGGCGCAGACTTGAGAAATCGAGAATGAATAGACCCTGTTTCAACACCCTCCGCGCTTGAAATCGGTCTGCTTTGGTTGTAGCCTGAACTCGAAGTTTTTCAACCGCTCAAATAATTCAGTTCTCGTATCTTTCGGAGGAGGGGGCTTAATCAGTATGCCTGAAGTCGGAGAAGTAGCTCCGGATTTCGAGTTGAAGAGTCACCTGGAGAAGGACAAAAAGGTGCGCCTCTCGGATTTCCGCGGCAAGCAGAATGTCGTGATCGCATTTTACGCGCTGGCGTGGACGCCCGTCTGAACGGCGCAGATGCCGGCGTACGAGGCCGACCTCGAACGCTTCAAAGGCTATGATGCCCACGTGCTGGGCATTTCCGTCGACAGCGTCCCGTGCAACGCCGCCTGGGCCAAGAGTCTCGGCGGGCTCTCGTATGATCTGTTGAGTGATTTCGAGCCGAAAGGCGAAGTGGCCCGGAAGTTTGGCGCCTATCGCGCGCCGGATGGCATCTCGGAACGCGCGCTCTTTATCGTGGACAAAGAAGGGAAGATTGCTTTTAAGGATATCCACAACATCGCCGATCAGCCGGATAACGAAGAATTGTTCGAAGTGCTCCGCAAGTTGTAATCAAGAGCGGCGCTGTCCGAATCGATAACCCGGCGGGCCGAACCGGCGAGCGTAATTCTCTCTTTTGTGAGCATTCGTCGCCTTCAAAGGTTCGGCCCGTGATTTTTACAAGCGGGAAACCATAATGACGACCATCTCACGAAAATGCGTGCCGTTCACCCCCTTCGAGCGTGAACTGGCTAAATCCACCATCGCGATTGTCAGCGCCGGCGGCGTTCACCTGAAGGATCAGGAACCATTCAACATCGCGGATGAGCTGGGCGATCTCGGTTACCGCGTGATACCGCCCGATGCGGAAGCATCACAATTGATGGTCACGCATCATCACTACGACCACATGGATGCCGATCAGGATATCAACGTCGTGTTTCCGATTGATGTGCTGCGCGATCTGGAAGGAGAAAACTTCATCGGCGGGGTGGCCCGCAAGCACGTCGGTTACATGGGCTACACCATGCAACTGAAGGCGATGTATGAAGGCACCGCGCCGCACATCGCCAACGAGATCGACAAGGGCTCGCGCGCCGACGCCGTGATCCTGACCGGCGGTTGACCGAGCGTCTGCCACCGCACGGTCGTTGCGGTTCAACGCGAAATCGAGATGAAGGGCATCCCGACGGTGCTGATCACCGTCAGCCCGGAAGTGTCGGCGCAGATGCGGCCGCCGCGCGCGCTCTACCCGAAAGGCTTCAAGATCGGGAACAGCCTCGGGCGCCCGCACATGCGCGACCTGCAGCGCCGGGTCCTGCGTGATGCGCTCGGGCTGCTGCTGGAGAATACGCGTCCCGGCGAAGTCATCACGCGCGCGTATGCGGAATACGGCGAGCAGTATGAACCGCCGCGCGTTCGAAGCGAGAGGTAATACAAAGGTAAATAACGTTATTATCTGAGAATGCTACTCTACGACCTCACGCCCGATGAGACCAGCGATTGTGGAAGGCAAGAATAAATAGATGTAAGATGAGAGCTGCTGATAGTGAAGGAGACAGCTTTAATGCCCAATACGCTGACTATCGAATACGACGACGCGCTGCTCTTCAATTTAGGGGTTGCGCCCGAACAGTTTTCCGTTGAAGCCAAGTTCTTATTAGCCGCCAAGCTCTACGAACTAGGACGGCTCTCTTCGGGACAGGCAGCGCAACTCGCAGGCAAAAGCCGCGTTGACTTTCTGCTTTCGTTAACGAACATCGGCGTCCCCGTCAGCAATCTGCGATCCGCAGACGCCCAAACCGAAATTGACTTTGCGCTACATGGCTGACCGCCTCGTTATCAACACCAGTCCGCTCATCGCATTGGCGCGTATGGATGCTTTCGATGTGATTGCCAATCTGCCTTTCGAGTTTGTGTGCCCCGTGGAAATCGAAGCCGAAACCCTTGACGGAGCGGCGCACGGCCACCCCGTTCTTTTTCCTGCGTGGCTGACGGTTCTTTCATTGAGCGCGCCTTTATCGCCATTGACGACGGCCGCTCTGGATAGCGGCGAAGCGGCTGTTATTCAATTAGCTTTGGAGCAAAAGGTTGAATACGTCTGCATTGATGAATTAAAGGGACGCCGCGCAGCTTTAGCCGTCGGGTTGAAAGTCCTCGGCTCGCTCGGCCTGATTGGCAAAGCTACAGCGGATTGCATACGGATTGATACTAAAGTGAAACGGACTTGCGCAAATTACCAAGTAATCCGCCTATTTCATGGCTATTGGTATAAATCCGCAGTATCAATGCAAGTGCAAACCGCTATAAAACGATTGGTTTGATAAACGAGGCTCGTCCTTTTATTGAACAAGCCCAACGGTCGGGTATTCACTATGACAAGGCGTTAGTTGAATATTTCCTAAATGCTTTGGGCGAATAGGCTAACTCGGCACTAATAAAAGATTGATGACTGACGATGGAAAGCAGTAAAAAGGTAGTTATTGTTCCCATTCGGCGCTTTGCTTTTCACCATCCACTGTAAAACTTATGCTTCGCACAATCGGCCTTCTCACAGGCGGCGGCGACGCGCCCGGACTTAATGCTGTGATCCGCGCGGTGGTGAAGACCGCCGTCAGTGAGTATGGACTATGCGTGATCGGCATCGAAGACAGCTTCGAGGGTTTGCTGGGGGAGCCGCGCACGCGCGAGCTGCGGCCGGCCGATGTGCGCGGACTGTTGCCGCGCGGCGGGACCATTTTAGGCACGCGCAATCGCGGTAATTTCGTGGAGCGCGGCCGGGAAGGTGAGGCGATCAAGCCCGAGACCGTTTACCGAGAGGCGCTCGATAACATCGCGCGCCTCGGATTGGACGGCCTCGTAGTACTCGGCGGGGAAGGTACGCTCGCCATCGCCGCCGAGTTTGATCGCCTGGGTGTGCCGATCATCGGCGTGCCGAAAACCATTGATAACGACCTCGCCTGCACGGAACTGACTTTCGGTTTCGTCACCGCGCTTGATATCGCGACCGAAGCGCTCGATCGGCTCCATACGACGGCCGAATCGCACGATCGCGTGATGATCCTCGAAGTAATGGGACGACATACCGGCTGGATCGCGCTGCATTCCGGGGTGGCGGGCGGCGCCGATGTGATCTTGATTCCGGAGATTCCCTTTTCGATGGAAATGGTGGCCGCCAAAGTCCGAGAGCGCGAACGGTGCGATTCGCAGTTTACGATGATCATCGTCGCGGAGGGGGCGCGCGAGATGGGCGGAAGCGAAGTTTATCAAGACACGGGCGATCGCCAGCACTCGCCGCGCCTCGGCGGGATCGGTCAGTATTGCCGGCAGGAGATCGAGCAGCGCACGGGCAAGGAGACGCGCTGCGTCGTGCTCGGCCACCTTCAGCGCGGCGGCACCCCCAACGCTTTCGACCGCATGCTGGCGACAAACTATGGCTCATGCGCCGTGCGTGCGCTCAAGCGCGGCGAGCGAGGCGTGATGGTCGCGCTGCAAGCCGCCAACATCGTGACGGTGCCGCTGGCAGAAGCGATCGCCGAGATCAAAACCGTGCCGCCCGACAGCCAGCTTGTCCGCACGGCGCGCGACGTCGGCGTGTCATTCGGCGCGCCCGATGAGATGAATCACCACAAGTACGAAAGCTGTTAATCTCACCGCAGCATGCGGGAACACGGGCGCGGAGCGGAGAAACTACTCTTAATTTCAGCTTCAGACGACGAGACACAATTCTTCGAGGAACCCCAGGTCCGGCACGTGTTCCGGACCGGCATCATAGGTTCCGAGGAATTCGCAGAGCTTCTCGACGATCAGCGGATCAAATTGCGTCCCGGCGGCGGCGCGCAAGCGTCCGATCGCCGTCTCCTGAGAGAGATGGAAACGATAGGGCCGATCGGTCGTCATCGCATCATAGGCGTCAACGACGGCGATAATGCGCGCCCCCAGAGGAATCTCCTCGCCGCTCAAGCCTGCCAGATAACCGTCGCCGTTCCACCATTCGTGATGATATTTAACCATCGCCTGTACCGCTTCCATATGCGGCACGCCGCCGAGCGCCTGTTCGCCGTAAGTAACATGGCAACGCATCGCGTCCGTCTCCTGTGCCGTCAGGCGCGACGGCTTACACAGGACGCTTTCAGCGACGCCGATCTTTCCGATGTCGTGAAGCAACGCGCCGAGTTTGACGTACATCGTCTCCTCTTCCGAGAGGCCATACTGCAACGCGACACCTTCCGCCAGTTCGGCTGCCCGGTTCGAGTGTTCGCCCGTGTAAGAGTCTTTCACGAAGAGTAAATTAATGAGGGTGCGCACCGTCGAGATAAAGGAGCGGCGCGCGTCGGCTTCGAGCACGCGGTTGCGCTCTTTGATCTGGCTCATCACGAGTACGTTATCGATAATATTCAAAAGCTCATGATAGCCGAACGGCTTGTGCAGGTAAGCGGCGAGCCCCATCTTCAGCAACTCGCGCTGTTCGGTATGGTTGTTGGTGCGGGCCGTCAGCATAATGACCGGCGTACGTCGCAGGCGCGGGTCGTCGCTCGCGCACAATTCGAGAAACACTTCTTTCCCGCTGAGGTCAGGCATCATATAATCGAGCAAGATTAGATCAGGAAGAGCCCGACGGGCCTGGCGAAGCCCCTCGCGGCCGCCGCAGGCGCCGATGCACGTGTAACCGGCGTGTTCCAGGTTAAGCCGTCCAAGTTGCAGCAACGAGGGATCATCGTCCACCAGCAGGACGAGTTTTCTTCTGTCCGGGGAACCATCGAGCATCGCGTGTTGGTGGCTCCGCTCACGCATCAGGCCGAAGCGGCGGCACACCCCTCCCTTCTTCCAGATGAGTTATACGAGATAGGACGTTTTCAATGAGAACCGAGCTTACAGATGCGGGGCCGGCAGATAAGCCGTACGCCGGGCATCTTCGATGATTAAGTTGGGAGAGATTGGAGAGTGTGTTGTTAAAACTTAAACTTGTAAAGAGCCGGGTCAGAGTATAGCCTAGAGGCTCAACGCCGATGATTGCAATTTCGTTATATTTCAGTCGTGAGTCTTCGCGGTGCAAAGTTAGGCTCGAGGGAGAACCAAAACAAACGTGAGCGAAAATATCAAACAACGTCTTCAATTGGAGCTCGAAGTACTGGAAACAGAACTGCGCGTGCATCTCCCTAAAGAGATCAAGCGCGCGCTCGAATATGGCGATCTGCGCGAAAACTCCGAATACCGCGCGGCGCTCGATCGCCAGCAGTTTGTTAAGGCGCGCATCGCCCAACTCCGTCAGCGCCTGAGCGAAGTGAGTTCGATCGATCCCTCGAAAGTGCCTTATGATAAGGCAGCCTACGGCTCGACGCTCGTGCTCTACGATACCGAGCGCGATGAGGAAGTGACCTACCGGCTGGTGACGACGGAAGAGAGCGACCCGCCGGCCGGACTGATTTCCACCACCTCGCCGGTCGGCAAAAGCCTGATGGGTCGCGAAGAAGGCGATGAGGTCGTCGTCCGCACTCCGGCGGGCGCGCGCCGCTTCGAGATCAAACGCCTCACGACGCTCCACGACGAGAAGGGATAATCTTTTACGTGAGGGGGTTATGACCGGAAGGCCGTGGACCGAACGCGCCGCCGGAGGCTTCAGTGTCCCGCGAGGCCGGCGCGCCCCTGACCGAAGAAATCCGGCGTCCGACTTCATCTTCGGTCACTTCCGCTCATTCACCTCCTTTGCTGACCCGTATGCTTGACAAGCTGTTTCGCGCGTCCCTATGATGCAATCTTTGGCATGCGTGAACGCAGCGCGGGCTCTCGTTGGTAAACAGCTCGCTTCCGCCTGACAGTAAGGAGAAAGGCTAAAAAGTGTTTGGGGCCAGCATCGGACGCGGCGCGGGACGGATTATCAATGCGATGGTGCAAGGGCTCGCCCGCGGTCGCATCAACCCGAACCTTCTCACCGTTATCGGCGTTTCGATCAATATTCTGTGCGGTCTGCTATTTGGTTTCGGCTACTTCTTCTGGGCGGGAATAATTCTTATCGTCGCCAATTTGTTTGATATGCTGGACGGTCAAGTGGCCCGCTTGAGCGGGCGCGTGACGCGTTTCGGCGGTTTTCTCGATTCATCCCTCGACCGGCTCTCCGACATGGTAGCCTTCGTCGGGTTGATGGTCTTCTATGCGCGCGACACCCAATTTCATTCGACGTTGAATGTCTTTCTCGCGGGGGCGGCGATGATGGGCTCGGTGATGGTCAGTTACACGAGCGCGCGCGCCGAAAGTTTGATCCCGAAATGCGATGTCGGATTTTTGCGCCGGCCGGAAAGGGTGGTGCTTTTAATTATCGGAGCGCTCTCGACCCATCCGGGTTCGACAAACCTGTTTGCGAACCGGATGCCGGCCGTGCTCTGGATACTGGCGATCGGCTCTTACTGGACGTTCGCGCACCGCATGTATCACACCTGGCGCGAAGTGAGCCGGACGGATGAAGTGGCGGTCGCGGCGCGTGCGCCGGCGACGGAGGTGATCGCTTCGCATGGACGCACGGAAGATGAAGCATCGGCCCTGGCCGAGGCGACATCTAATGCCGACGCTGGACGGCATGTGGCGCGGAAGATCGCCGGCCGCGCACCAGCCTCTCGCTGAGAACCGAGCAACACGAGAAGAAGGCGTTTCTCGCGCCGGTGCGGTTCTCTTTGAAGATTAGAGGTACAGCCGAATTGATTATCTGTCCCTGTTGTGGTGCGAAGTTCGAGGGAGACATGGGCACGGGTTGCAGCGCATGTGGCGCGCGCGCGGTAGGACCGCCCCTGGCGCGCCCCGCCCACGAACTTCCCTCCTATGGCAGCGCGCTGGCGACGGCCGCGTGCGGCGCGCTTCTCCTCCTCGTCTTCACCGCTAAAACTCTGGCCGCGCTACTGGAGCGCGGTGGTCTCTCGCTCGATCTATGGGACTTCATCTCCGCCGCTGAAACCGCTGCCTGGCGCTTGAAATGGTTCGCGTTGCCGTTCGCCGCGCCGGCCCTGTGGCTCGGCTGGCGCGCCTGTGCCCGGGTCAGGTGTGAGCCCACGCGCTTCACCGGCGGGCGAATGGCGCGCGCGGGTTTCGCGCTGTCGGCGTGTGTCGCTCTCAGTATTGCTCTTTTAATCGGGGTCACCATTCCGGAACGACTGCGTCAGCGCCAGATCGCGCTGATGGCGGCCGACGACGCGCTGCGCTACGCGACACACGGCGCGCTGCTTCAATACCGTGCGCGTTACGGGACGTATCCGGCGAATATCAACGACCTGTGCATCCTGCCTGATCCCGATGGCTCGATTGCTAAAGTGCTGACAGAAATAAAACCCGGCGATTATTCACCCGTCTCCAACATCGCCGCCAGCCTGCCTCCGGCCACTGCCAAGTCACGCGGGCGGCGCGGCAGCATCGTGCGTCTCCAGGCTGCTTCGGCGAGAGTCGCGACCGACGATCTACCGGACGGCAAGTTTTCATTGACCAACTATGAGTTGGCGTTGCCGGGGAGAGACCAGGTTCCCGGCACGGCAGACGACCTTAAAATTCGTGACGGCATGTTTATCGAGGATTCATCATCTTCCACGCCGCCCGCGCGCCGTTTTTCGACGTCTAATATAACCGCTCCCGAGTAGCAGCAACCACACGTGGCCCACCAGCAGCATGGGAATCTTTGATCTTTTCCGGCGAAAGAAGACAGACGACGAGGCCGCCCGCCGCGCCCGCCTGCTCCAGTCGGGGCGCATCACCGAAGGCACGATCTTCGATATCAGCACGGATCAGGAAGGCCACATCACGCAGATTTTTTTCAACTACAGCATCAGCGGCGTCGAATATGAGGCATCGCAGGCGCTCGACCATGAGCAACGCCTGCGGCAGGGCGACTACACGCCCGGCGCACACATTACGGTGCGCTTCGACCCGCGCCAACCCGGCAATTCAGTGGTCGTTTGAAACAGCCATCGGCAATATGGATTATGTATTTCGCCCGCGCCGCCCGCTAACCGCTGATCGCTGATCGTTCTCTCATGTTCCGTAAAATACTTATTGCCAATCGCGGTGAGATCGCGGTGCGCATCATCCGTGCGTGCCGCGAACTCGATATTTCGCCCGTCGCCGTTTACTCTGAAGCCGATTCGAGCGCGCTCCACGTTCGTCTCGCCGATGAAGCTTACGAGATCGGTCCCGCGCCCTCGACCGACAGTTATCTGCGCATTGATCGAATCCTCGAAGCGGCCCAGGCGGCCGGCGCCGAAGCCATTCATCCCGGCTACGGCTTTCTGGCCGAGAACGCTGATTTCGCGCGCGCCGTCACCGGCGCTGACATTGTTTTCATCGGGCCGCCGGCCGACGTGATGGAGGAGATGGGCTCCAAAACCAACGCGCGCCGCGCGGCGATCGCCGCCGGCGCGCCCGTCGTTCCGGGCACGACCGAACCGCTCGCCTCGTATGAGGAGGCGCGGGCGACGGCGGCGCGCTTCGGTTATCCGGTGATGCTCAAGGCGGCGGCCGGCGGTGGCGGCAAGGGCATGCGCCTCGTCGTCGCGGAAAGCGACCTGGCCGCCGCTTTCGAGACGGCGCGATCAGAAGCGGCGGCGGCCTTCGGCGATCCGCAGGTTTATCTCGAGAAAGCCATCGAACGACCGCGCCATATCGAGATTCAGATCTTCGCCGACACATATGGCAATTACGCGCATCTCGGCGAGCGCGAATGCTCGATTCAACGCCGCCACCAGAAAGTGATCGAGGAATGCCCGTCGCCGCTCGGAGATGCTGGCCTGCGTGCGGCGATGGGCGAAGCGGCGGTGGGAATTGCGCGCGCGGCCCGCTACGTCGGCGCCGGCACGGTCGAATTCCTCGTCTCGGAGGCGACGCGCGATTTTTACTTTCTCGAGATGAACACGCGCCTGCAGGTCGAGCACCCGGTGACGGAACTCGTCACCGGCATCGACCTCGTCCGCGAGCAGATCACCGTAGCGAACGGCGCGCCGCTTTCCTTCACGCAGGAGGATGTCAACATGGTTGGCCATGCGATCGAGTGCCGCGTCTACGCCGAGGACCCCGAAAACAATTTTCTGCCGTCACCGGGTCGGATCACGGCCCTGCGTATTCCGACCGGGCCTAATGTGCGCGACGATGGCGGCGTCTACGCGGGCGCTGAGGTCTCTATTTATTACGATCCGATGATCTCCAAACTGGCCGTGTGGGGGCGCACGCGCCGCGAAGCGATCGAGCGCATGCGCCGCGCGCTCGACGAATACACCGTCGGCGGCATCCGGACGACGCTTCCCTTCTTCCGTGAAATCATGCGCGATGGAGAATTCATCGAGGGCCGCCTCGACACGGGCTTTATCGAGCGCTTCAACGGGCGCCGGCCGAGAGAAAAGGCCGCAAACGTTGAGGCCGACGAAACCCTCCGGCGCGACATCGCGGCGATCGCCGCTGCGCTCGCTTATCAAGCGAAGTCTTCAGCCCCTCTGCCAGCGGGGGCCGGGCAGTCCGACAGCAAGTGGCGGCGCGCGGGCCGCCTCGCCCTCCACCAGGCGCGCGACATCGTTACTGGCTAAAACACGAGGGCGCGCGAAAGCTCGCGCGCGTCCGGAGCAGCTGATCTTCAACATAGATTCGCTCTCTCGAATAAACATGAAACTAACGGCAGAGATCGACGGCGGAAAGCGCGCACTTGACCTGCGGCGCGAGGGCGCGCGCGTCGTGGCTGAGATTGATGGTCGCCACTATCAGATTGAGGCGCGTGAACCCGAAGCGGGCGTCTATTTGCTGATCTCAGATAATCACGTCTATGAATGCCGTGTGGACGCACCGGCTTCGCCGCAGGAATCTCAGGCGTTTAATGTCCATGTCGGGAACTATGCCTGTCAGGTGTTCTTAACGGATCCGAAACGCCTCGGCGACGCGAAGAGTTTCAGCACACAGGCGAGCGGTCAGGCGAAGGTGGTGGCGGCGATACCCGGTAAAGTTGTTCGCGTGCTCGTTGAACCGGGAGCGCGCGTCGCCGAGGGCGAAGGGTTGGTCGTTGTCGAAGCGATGAAGATGCAAAATGAGATCAAGTCGCCCAAGGCAGGAACGATTGTCGAACTCCACGCGCGCGCCGGCGCGACCGTCAGGGCGGGCGACGTGCTGGTTGTTGTCGAATAAAAGACGGCTATGAACGCTCAAGATATTTCGGCGGTGCCCGCCGGGAACACGCGCATCCTGCTGTGGGACATCGACGGTACGCTGCTCCGCTCGGCGCGCACGGGCTCTTTTAAAGACTATACGGGTCCCGTCCTCGAGAGCGTCTTTGGCACGACTGGAAGGCTTGCGGAACTGACGGTTTCCGGCATGACCGATCTTCAGATCGTCGGCGAGGCGCTGCGCGACGAGGGCTTTACACCCGAACAGATCCGCGCGCGCGTCGGCGAGCTCCGCCTGCGTTACGTGGCCGAGATGGAACGTATCACCTCCGCCACGACGAACCGTGAACAATTATTTTATCTGCTGCCCGGCGTTCGGGAGGTCCTCGCGCGAGCGGCCGCTCATCCACGCTATCTGTCAAGTTTGCTGACCGGCAATATCGAGCCCGTCGCGCACCTGAAATTGCGGCTCGTCGATCTTTCGCACTTCTTTCAACTGCCGGGCGCGTTCGGCGACGATTCGCATGATCGCCGTGATCTTCCGGCCCTCGCTGCCGAGCGCATCAACCGTCATCTCGATCTCGACCTTCGCCCCGCGCAATTTATCGTCATCGGCGATACTCCGAATGACATCGCCTGCGCGCGCCATTTCGGAGCGCGCGCCGTCGCCGTCGCGACCGGGCGGATGTACAATGCGGATGATCTTCTGTCATGCCATCCGGACGCGCTCCTGCCCGATCTGCTTGACACGGAGAAGGTCATGGAGACCTTCGACGCGCTGTAGAAAATAGAACTGGCACCGGGCGATCTTGCCCCGGCCGTTGCTTCCAGACAAATCCGCCCGGATCGTTACGGGCGATACGGGCAAACACGACGTAGGCGCACATTCGAGGGCTCCGGTTCCCGATGTTGACCGCCTGCCATTTGCGGAGAAAGCAGCGGTAGAAATGCGCTCGAACGCACTCTCGGCGCGCGTGGGGTGGTTGACGCGCCCGTCGAGTCTTGTGCAGTACCCGCCCCAACGCGAGGCAAAACGAAACCACCCGCGGGCTCCGGATTGCCCGCGGGTGGTTCAGTATTTGAAGTGTTTATCGAACTACGCTTCCCCATTTGAGTGAAGCTTCCGCCGTTTGCGAATCCTGGCGGCGATCCCTGCCAGACCAGTGCCGAGCAGAAGCATCGTCGTCGGTTCGGGGATCGGGACACCCACCGGAGCCGCCAGACCGACGATGGCAAATCCGCTCCCGATTTGTCCGACGAAAGTGGCCATTCCCGTTGCCAGATTGATGGTGTAGAGGCTGGAAAAGACTCCGCCATCGGTGAGCAAAGCGGCGTAGGCGAGGTTAGATATTCCCGAGACATCAAAGCCGCCGACGTCCATGATGTTGATCCCCAGCGATCCGACCGTATTGAGAGTCCCCGAATTTGGCGGATTCTGGGTCACGAGAATATCCAGGCTGGAATCTATCCCGTAGAGCGTGGTCGAGACCGCGCT
>JANOGZ010000244.1:0-3617 GCA_031406255.1 Pyrinomonadaceae bacterium
AGCCGTGTTGAGGTAAGCTTGAACTTTCCATCGTGCGGTTTAAGGAGTCATCAGAGTTGTTTGACAAGTCATTGGCATATCGTGAAGGTTCGTCATCTTTTCAGGAATTGATCTTTTAATCGATGTAGAGGCGCGACCTCCAAAAGTAGTCAGGCCGGAGAAGATGAAGGATTCGCTGATGGCTTGATGAAAGGGGTGGGTCGCCGAAGCTCGTCAGGATGACCTTCATCATTGATGGGTTGGTCGCTGCGGCTAAATCCGCAGGACTGTCACCGAAGGGTCAGATCGGTGGAGGGCTACGACTTGACGGGTATGCGGCGCGCTCGGCCTGAGCGCGCTCGCCTTTAGTTTCTTCCTAAAGAGGCCGGTCGTGAGCACACACGATCGGCCTCTTCATTTTTCAGGCGACGGGGCACAGAGCACTTCCCCGCCCTTTTTCAATTTCAATAAGGTCTCGTTGATTACGGTCATGATGCCAACAATAATGAAGTTTGGCGGCACGTCCCTCGAAAATGCCAGCGCGTTCGAACGCGTCGCGCGCATCGTGCGCGCCACCGTTGATGTTGAGAAGCTCGCCCGTGATGTGCCGCGCCCGATCCGGGCGCGAGGAAGACGATTTTGAGTGCCACAGCATCTGCCGCCGCAATGCGCCGAAGCGTCACAGCCCTGATTAGCCTCTCCTTAACCTGTCTATTCTTCTTAATAGTGGAGCCAGCTGGAGGCCGCCCGCTGTTTCCACTCTTTTTCTCTTCTTCGGGAAGGCCATCCAACCGACCGGCGACGACCAGCCATCTCTATCAGTGGTCTCGACGACCTTTCGCGAAGTCGGACGCAAGTCCGAGTTTCGTTCCCCGTTCAATCTTTGAAAAAGCTCCCCAGAGCGATCGGCCTCGAGCCGTCGCAGGGGATCGTATTTTACGTCTTTCCGGTGCTGGCGGAGAGGTCGGAACTAAACACCATCGTCAAACTAACGCTGTCAGGAGGCGTTCACCGTGAAATTCGCACACCACAGAAGTCTGCCGCGTCGCGTCGCCGTGGCCCTGATCGGCGTCGCCCTCGCCATGCTCGTCTACACCGCCGCACCGCGTGAAAAAGTCTTTGCTGCCGACAGTGAGCTTGCCGCCCTGTACCGCGACGGGTCACTCCACATCACCATTCCTTACACGGAAGCCGCGGCGCGCAGCCGCTCGCTGAAAGTCGACGTCCTCGACCCGTATGATAAATCGGTCGCGCATCTGATCAAGGCCGTCGAGCCCTCGCGTCACACCCGCTCGTGGACGGTCTCGATCCCGCTTGACCGCGGGCTCACCCTCGAAGACCTGGCCTGGAACCGGCTGAAGATCGACACCGGCGGCGCCTCACGGATCGTTTCCATCTCTGAGATACTACGCCTGCCCGTCGTGCGGGTCTTCGCGCAGCGCGCCTACGCCGCCGGCTCACGCGCTTCCGTGCGCGTCATCACCGTCGATTCGCGGACCGGAAGCCCTCTCGAAAACAGCCGTCTCAGGCTCGACCTCGTCAACGCCGAGCAGGCGACCACCCTCTTCGACGGCCGAACCGACGCGCACGGCACGGCGCAGGTTGACTTCACGCTGCCCGCCGCGAGCTTCGGCGCGCGCCAGCTGCGCGTCGCGGCCGACACGGCTCTGGGCACGGTCACGGCCAGCCAGCCGGTTCAGATCGAGCGCCGCAATCGGATCTTGCTGTCGACGGACAAACCGCTCTACCAGCCGGGCCAGACGATACATCTGCGGGCGCTCGCGCTCGACGGTCCGACCCGCGCCGCCGCGGCCGATCAGCCCATCACGCTCGAGATCGAGGACGCCAGAGGGAACAAGGTCTTCAAACAGCGCGGACGCACCGACCGCTTCGGCATCGCTTCGGCCGACTTCGAGCTTGCCGACGAGGTCAACTTCGGCCCCTATCACATCCGCGCCATTCTCGGTGAGGGGGACGCGGTTTCCACACAGGAGAAAAACGTGACGGTGGATCGCTACGTCCTCCCGAAGTTCAAGGTCGAGATCGCGCTCAGCAAGGACGCGGGCGTGCAGCAGTCGAGTTATTACGCGCCTGGCGAGACGGTCGAGGGTAAGGTGACGGCGCGTTACCTCTTCGGCAAGCCGCTCGCGAACGCCGCGGTCACCGTCGTGCTCAAATCTTTCGACGTCGAGGCGGCCGAGATCGGCCGCCTCACGGGAAGGACGGACGCGGAAGGACGCTTCTCGTTCTCGTCGAGACTGCCGGATTTCCTCGCGGGCCGTTCCACCGAGCAGGGCAGCGCCCCCGTCTCCGTCGGCGTCGAGGTGAAAGATACGGCCGAGCACACCGAATCAAAGTCGCGCGACATTCTCGTCTCCAATACACCGATCCTCATCATGGCCGTCCCCGAGAGCGGGCAGCTGCTTCCCGGCCTCGAAAACCGCGTCTTCATCCTGACCTCGTACCCGGATGGGACTCCGGCCGAGACGACCCTCAGCGGTAACATCACCCCGGCGCAACTCCGCACGGACGCGAGCGGCATCGCCACCGTCTCGCTTCACGCCGGCAACGAGCCGGTCGTGCTCAAACTCAAGGCGACGGACGCGCGCGGGCGCGCGTCGACGGCCGCCCTGAAGCTCGACAGCCGGGCGCAATCGCAGAGCCTCATGCTCCGCACCGACCGGGCTGTCTATCGGGTCGGCGACACGCTTCTCCTCAACACCATTTCGGCGCGCGCGCGCGGAGCCGTGTACATCGACGTCGTCAAGGACGGGCAGACTCTCCTGACACGCGCGCTTGAAACAGAGGAAGGGCGCGGGCTTCTCGCCGTCGACCTGACGCCCGCGATGTTCGGGATGATCGAGGTGCGGGCCTACCAGTTCACAACGGACGCCGATCCGATCTCGGACCGCCGGCTCGTTTACGTCGATCCGGCTGATGACCTCAAAGTCGAAGTGTGGTCGGAGCGCGCGAGCTACCGGCCCGGCGACGAGGCGCGCATTGACTTCCGCGCGACTGACAAAGCGGGGCGCCCCGTCGCGGCGGCGCTCGGCGTCGAGATCGTCGACGAGGCGGTCTTCGCCCTCTCGGACAAGCAGCCGGGATTCGAGAAGGTTTTCATGTACCTGCAAAAGGAGCTGCTGACGCCGCGCTACGAAGTGCATCAATTCTCTTTCGCGGACGTGCTGCTCGACGATTTTCAGGGCGAAGGGGTCGCCCGTGTGGAACGGCGCGAGCGCGCCGCGCTGATACTTCTCGCCGCCGCCGGCAGCGTCACCGAGAGGGATGTGCGCGCCGAGTTCGGCCGTGAAAGCGTCGAGGCGAAGCGCAGCGAGTACGCCGCGCTCTACCAGCAGCGCGTCGGCGAAAAAGCGCAATCGCTGGCGACCGCGATGACGAGCTACTACGAGCATCAACGGCCGTCGACAGAAGGCTTCAACCGCGACCTGCAATTGTTTGCCGCGACGGCGGGCGGCGGGCGGAACAAAATGTTTGACGATCCGTGGGGCATCGCGCTCGTCGGCGACGGCGTGATCGGCAGGAGCAACGACCCTCATGTGACGCTCCGTTCGCTCGGGCCGGATAACCGCCACGGGACGGCCGATGACATCCCCGTCCCAGTCTATGCGCAGTACCAG
>JANOGZ010000258.1:0-2405 GCA_031406255.1 Pyrinomonadaceae bacterium
CCATCTATCTCCATCCTTCGGATGCGGGGCACGGGGGACTCGGAATCATCACGCCGGCAGATGTCGTGATCGTCTTGAGCAATAGCGGCGAAACAGAAGAAGTAGTAGCGATGCTGCCCAATCTACAGCACCGGCAAGTGCCGATCATCGCGGTGGTCGGGAACCTTCGCTCCACGCTCGCGCGCCGCGCCGCAGCGGTGCTTGATGCGTCGGTGGATCAGGAAGCCTGTCCGCTCAATCTCGCGCCGACCACCAGTACGACCGTGGCCCTCGCGATCGGTGACGCGCTGGCGATGACGTTGATGGAGGTCAAGGGGCTGACGCCGGAAGATTTCGCGATGAATCACCCGGCCGGTCGCCTCGGCAAGCGGCTCACGATTAAGGTCGGCGATTTGATGCACGACGGCGACAAGAATCCGACCGTTTCGATTGATGCCACACTCCTTGAGGTCGTGCAGGCGATTGGCCGGGGCGGCCTCGGTGCGGTCAACGTGATTGACATGGCCGCGCACCTGGTCGGCATTATTACCGATGGCGACGTGCGGCGTACGCTGCAAAAAGGCCGGCTCGCCGAGCTTGAGAGTTTAAAGGGCAGCATGATTATGACGCCGAACCCGATCGTCGCGGCGCCCGACATGCTCGCTTATGCCGCCCTCCAGTTGATGGAAGACAGGCCCTCGCAAATCTCCGTCCTGCCGGTGGTGGATAATGAGTGTCGCTGTGTCGGCATGTTGAGGCTGCATGATATTGTTCGCAGCGGACTTTAATAAAAGGATGGGCGCCGAGCTCTTTGAGCCTGGCGTTCATCGCTATTTTCGGGAGAGGCCATGCGATCGATCAAAAAGCGCGGAAACAGCTTTCCTTATCACTTCATGCGGCGGGTCGCGGGCGTCGCCCTGCTTCTCTTGAGCGCGGGGCCCGCCCGCCCGCAGGAGGTGGTCGCCCTGGCATCGGCGCAGACGGGCCGCGCGCGCCAGGTAAATACGGCGTCGCCCGGAGGCGAGGTGATGATCGTACTCAACGAGCAGTTGCTTAACTCTGTGCTCGAAGCGATGCTCTCGCTCGCCAGGCCACCTTCTTTTCCGCTCTCCCGCCGGAGCGGCGCCGCCGCAGAGCCCGCGCCTGAAACGAATCGGCGCGGGGGCGAAACCGCGACCTGTGCGAGCGAGGTGACACTGGCGCGCGAGACGGGCGGCGTGCGCACGGCCGTGCGTTTTACAGAGGGACGCATTTCCGCTCCCGTCGCCTTTCGTGGTTCTTACGACGCGGCGTTTCTCGGGTGCGTGAAATTCGAGGGATGGGCCGAGACGAATATCAGCCTCGCCTTCGATCAAAGTCAGCAGATCCTGACCGCCCGCATTAACGTCCGCTCGATTCAACTGAACAATCTTCCGTCGCTGCTGACGAGTGGTATCACTGATCTCGTCCAGGACGCGATCGACAAACGCGTCAACCCCGTCGAGCTTCTGCGCGCCGAGCGACTCGCGGCCAGCATCCCGATCACGCCGAGGGGCGGCGGCGCGAACTCTCCGCTGCGTCTGCGCGCACGCGAGGTGCGTCATGAAGTCGTCCAGAAGGAGTTACGCCTGCGCATCATTTACGAGATTGTGCACACCGAATAGCCCGCCTCCCGGTTCGCCGCCGAACAAATCTCCCTGACCGTTTCTTCGGGCGGTCGCAAGTTCCTCTCGACGCCCCGTTCTATTATCGAAAATTTATTGCCAACCCGGGTCGGTCGATCGGTGTCTAAGGAGTTAACCCAGACCAACCGGCAAAAGCGCGCCCCGCACCCGCGCTTGTAGGAGAAGTGTGCTTTCCGAGGAGGGAGCTATGCCGCAAAGAACCGGTCTCTTATTCGCATCTCTCGTGTCAACCATTTTTCCGGCGATACTGATGATATGCGTGGCGCAAAGCGCCACGGTCGCCGCCCCCGATCCGCCCACTCAGGGAATGCTCCACGTCGTTGATGCCAGCGGGCAGCCGCGCGGCCGCTGCCCGCTCAAACACACCGCGGTCCGCGCCGAGATCAGCGGCTTTCTTTCCCGCGTCACCGTCACACAGGAGTTCGAGAATCCTTTCAAGGATAAGATCGAAGCTGTCTACGTCTTCCCCCTGTCGGCATCGGCGGCCGTCGATGATATGACGATGCAGGTCGGCGACCATATCGTGCGCGGGCGAATCCTGCGGCGCGAGCAGGCGCAAGCCGTCTATGAAGCCGCGCGCTCAACCGGCCAGATCGCGAGCCTCCTCGATCAGGAGCGACCCAACATCTTCACCCAATCCGTCGCTAACATCATGCCCGGCGAGCGCGTCACCGTCACGATCAGCTATGTCGAAACATTGAAGTACGAAGACGGCTCATACGAATTCTCATTTCCCGTAGTCGTCGGCGAGCGTTATATCCC
>JANOGZ010000293.1:0-1093 GCA_031406255.1 Pyrinomonadaceae bacterium
TCATCGGCGACGGCGTCATCATCGGTGACAACACCATCTTCGGAGATGGCGTGATCATCGGCGACGGCGTGATCATCGGCGACGGCGTACTTGCCGGTGATGCCTACGTGCAGGCCCAGTCTGCGACAGCTTACGGTGACAGCACACCTCAGATGGTGATCGAGGTTGATTCGGGACTTGACTACCTCGGCTATGGCATTGAAGAAGTGGCAACACCACCTTTAGAGGGTGGGGTGCCGCTCCAGCCATAACCGCGCAACTTAGTGAGGTAGTCCTAACGAAATCAACTTTGATCGTAATCCTCCAAGGAGAAGTGATATGTCACCCCTAGCTTTGAGAACACAAGAATGGGTAGCTGAACAACAAGCGCCTCCCCGCGCGGCCAGCTCCCTGAGAATCGAATCGCTCGCCAGCGAGCACAAGGCGGAAGTTCTCACCTTTCTCGCTGAGCGTCCTCTCCATACCGTTTTCCTCGCCAGCTTTGCGCGCGATAACGGTCTGGTCAGCCCCCTGAATCGCGGCGTCTTCTACTCTTGCCGCAACTCCGAGGGCCAGCTCGAAGGCGTCGCCCTGATCGGCCACGCCACACTGATTGAAGCGCGCTCCGAAGCGGCGCTGGAAATGTTCGCCCACCTGGCGCAGCAGTCTCCTGCGGCGCATGTCATCATGGGCGAGCGCGATAAGGTTGAGCGCTTCTGGAATTACTACACCTCAACCAACGAACAAGCGCCGCGTGTTATCTGCCGCGATATGCTGCTGGAACAGCGGTGGCCGATTGAAGTGTTGGAAGCCGTCCATGGACTGCGTCTGGCCACACTGGATGACCTGGAAACGATCTTGCCGGTGCATGCGCAGATGGCTTTCGAAGAGAGCGGAGTCAATCCGATGGAAACCGACCCGACAGGCTTCCGCCTGCGTTGCGCGCGGCGCATCGAGCAGGGGCGCGTGTGGGTCTGGACGGATGATGCGGGCCGGTTGATATTCAAGGCTGATATCATCTCGGAAACGCCGGAAACGATTTACCTCGAAGGCATCCATGTTCATCCGGAAGAACGCGGCAAGGGCTATGCTCAGCGATGCTTGTCGCAATTGA
>JANOGZ010000322.1:0-5244 GCA_031406255.1 Pyrinomonadaceae bacterium
GTTGAGGTGGGCCGGAGCGGGCGGCCCGTACTCACAAACGAGTTGCGTGCATCGGAGAGCACCGCGAGCAGCGACGACTGGAAGCATTAAGCGAGCGTAAGCGTTCAGCAGTCAGCGCTCAGCTTTCAGCTAACATAAAGAAGCGCGCCTGCGCCCGCGCGTCCCCGCACGCGCGCCATGAAAGATCGACACCACACATGACCGGCTGACCGCTGATGGCTGATGGCTGAACGCTTACAACTCTACTTTGTCCGGGAGTCGGCCGGCAGGTTACCAGGGAACGCTGATGATCTCTCCGGGACATGATCGACAGAGTGAGGGGCGAGTAGTTTGTCACGGCGAAGGAGGCCACAATGAAATTCACGATACGACTGTTCTTAGCTGCAACTCTATGCCTGGCGACGGTCGCCCGGGGAACATTTGCACAGGATACAAAACAGAGAACGGTTAGCCACTCCGCTCCCCTCACGGATGCCGGACGGCTGGCCGCTTTCGAAACGCTTCTCGAACACGTCCGACAGGAGCTGAAAATCCCCGCGCTCTCTGCCGCCATCGTCAAAGATCAAAAGATCCTGTGGGCCAGAGGCTTCGGTTACGCTGATGTGGAAAACAAAATTCCGGCGACCGAACACACCCCTTATCACCTCGCCTCATTGACGAAAACTTTTGCCTCGACGATCGTGATGCGACTCGTCCAGGAAGGGAAAGTCGGGCTCGATGATCCGGTTTCAAAGTACGGTATCACGCTGGAGAGCGCAGGCGTCATCAGAGTGAAGCACTTGCTCTCGCATACATCTGAAGGAAATCCGGGCGAAAGCTATCGCTACAATGGAAACCGCTTCGGAGAGCTGGATAAAGTCGTCCAGAAAGCGACCGGCAAATCTTTCGCCGAACTTTTGATGACGAATATTCTCGATCCGCTTGGAATGAATGAAACGGCGCTGAATGTTCCGGCGATCGTCAAAACAAAATCACCGAACGGGCCTGATCAGGCATCGGAGACGGAAATAAAAGCCGCCGTCATGAACCTCATCGCCGGCTACAATTCCGGCGACGTCGACCAGGTCGCCCGACATCTCGCCCCGCAGCAAAACAGCTTTCAGGGCGAGGGGGGATTCTTGACCCTCTTCGTCGATCCGGCGGAACTGCGCGGCGCATACCGCGCGGGCCTTAAACTGAATTTCCAGGTCCACGATCTCGAGTCCGCGGTGTACGGGAATACCGCGCTGTCGACGTGCATTATTAGCGGGGTCACGACCCCGCCAAATGGGCCTCCCCGCACGGATGGGCCCTGGAGAACCTCTTTCGTCTGGAACCGACAGGATGGCGCGTGGAAGCTCGTCCATGCGCACCAGTCCGCATTGAACGCGGCGCTGATTTCGGAAAAGCACCGGCAGAGGTTCGAGACGGTCTCGAAGACGATCGCGCAACCGTACGCGCTCGACCGTGAGTTCAATATTACAAAGATCAAGTATCCGACCTACTTCGGCACGTCAGCCGGTTTAATGTCATCTGTTCTCGACATGGCAAAGTACGACATCGCGATCGATCAAAACAAATTTCTCACCAGAGAAACACAACAGCTCGCCTTCACCCCGGCCGTTTCGACGAAAGGTGAGACGCTTCCATACGGCCTCGGGTGGTTCACACAGAATTATAAAGGCACGAAGCTGCTCTGGCATTACGGATACTGGACGGGCAACTCATCGTTTATTTTGAAAGTCCCCGAGCGGAACATCACGTTCATCGCGATGGCGAACACGGACAACCTGAGCCGACCAACGGACCTCGGGGCCGGTGACGCCCTGAGCTCGCCGGTCGGGCTGGCGTTCCTCAAGACATTCATTTTCCCCGAAGTTTTCGGCGAAGCCCTGCCCGACATAAACTGGAAGGCGCCGGCTCAGGAATTACAGCGGCAGCTGAAATCGATTGCAAATAAGCCTTATACGGAAGTCTACGCCAAAGAATTAACGCTTCAGGCGCGGGTATCGGCGAGCGTCGGAAAAAGAGATGACGCCACGCGTCTCTTCAAAGCGTACGGCGAGTTGTATGCCAGGAGTCTGCCCGATGATCTTCCGCAGCGGACTCCCGTCGCGCAAATCGTTCGCGTCGCGGACAACGCCGACCAGACCGTCGAATTCGATGTGGCGCAAAACCGGCGTCTTCGCATTTTTGCGCTCGGCGAAGGACAGGGCGGGCAAATGTACGATTACGGCTGGATCGAAAGCTCGGGAACGGGAAAGATCGTCTGGGAAATGAAAGAGCCGGAAACGACGCACGCCGGAGGCGCCGGAAAGAACCGCAAAGTCGACTTTGTGATAACCCTGCCGGCGGGAAAGTACAAGCTGCGCTACAAAGCCGACGACTCTCATTCATTTGACAACTGGAATAGCCTTCCCCCTGATTATAACTTCTGGGGCATCGCGCTCTATCCGAAGGAAGACTAATAGTTGATGCGCTGGAGTAGTGAGGTTCCAGGCGCGGCGAGCTTCTAATAAATCCATGTCAAATCATCGCCGTCGCCGGCCGTATCAGAGCGTGGCTCTCGTGTAATATTCCCGCGTTCGGGTCGTGTGCTTCATGTCGGGGCGGTTGAAGCGGAGGCGCCGGGCAGCAGAGCGTCAAATTCATTATGGATGAAGTAAGGTTACAAACTGAACGTCTCATCTTGCGGATGTTTCGTGAGGATGATTTAGAGCAGTATGCGAAGTTCTGCGCTGACCCGGAAGTGATGCGCTATCTTACTTCCGGAGGCAAAATCTTCACCCGCGCGGAAGCGTGGCGGCAGATGGCTTTCCTCATCGGGCACTGGCACCTGCGTGGCTACGGCCACTGGGCTGTCGAGGAGAAGGCGAGCGGTGATTTCATCGGGCGCATCGGCTTTCTCAATCCCGAGGGTTGGCCCGGCTTCGAGATCGGGTGGACGCTCGGGCGGGACTACTGGGGAAAGGGCTACGCCATCGAGGGCGCGCGCCGGGCGCTGGAGTACGCGTTCACAGAACTCGATCGCGACCACGTCATCAGCCTCATCCACCCCGAGAATCAGGCGTCCATCCGCGTCGCCGAACGTCTCGGTGAAAGCCTTGAGGGGACGGCCGAGATAGCGGGAATGGAGCTTCTCGTCTATGGCATTGATCGAAGCGCGCCGCACGCTACCCGGTAAGTCGCCGGAGCGGAGGGCTCGGCGGCATGGCTGTCATGCTCTGCCCCCCGGCGGCGGCGTCGCCGGCGTGTTATGCGCGCGGGCCGGTGAATTCCGCCGCCAGACATCAGGCGCCTCATGACATCTCCGACGACACTACTCACGCGCCGGCAACTGGCTGGCTATGATCGTGACGGTTTCCTCGCTCTTGAAGGCTTCGTCACCGCGGCGGCCTGTGATGCCCTGCGACGCCGCGCCGGAGAGCTGGTCGCCGGTTTTGACCCGGAAGGCGTCGTCTCGATCTTTTCCACGCGCGAACAGACACGCACGAGCGATGATTACTTCCTCACGTCGGGCGATAAGATCCGCTTCTTTTTCGAAGAAGGCGCCTTTCGCGCTGATGGAAGTCTGCGCCAGAGCAAGGAACATTCGATCAACAAGATCGGTCACGCGCTGCACGACCTTGATCCCGTCTTCGATCAGTTTTCCCGCGCCCCGGCGCTGGCTCGATTGGTAGAGAGCGTTGGCGCCGTTCAGCCGTTGCTCCTCCAATCGATGTATATTTTCAAGCAGCCCCACATCGGTGGCGAAGTGACCTGCCATCAGGATGCTACCTTCCTCTATACGGAACCCCCGAGCGTCGTGGGCCTGTGGTTCGCGCTCGAAGATGCGACGATCGAGAACGGTTGTCTCTGGACGATACCCGGCGGGCATCAGCTCGGCCTCAAATCGCGGTTCATGCGCGGCACCGGCGGGCGCACACGCTTCGAGGTGCTCGATGATCGCCCGTGGCCGGAGGAGAAACTGATCCCGCTTGAAGTACCCAAGGGAACATTGATCGTCCTGCATGGCTTGCTGCCACACCTGAGCCGGACCAACAGGTCGCCAACATCTCGTCATGCCTATGCGCTGCACGTGATTGACAGCCGGTGCCGCTACGGGGCGGAAAACTGGCTGCAGCGGGCACCGGAGATGCCTCTCCGCGGTTTTGTGTGAGCACCATGATATCTGTCACAGGTTGTCGGGCGCGACCGCCCCGGAGCACGCCTCTCATGCTTCTCCGGTTGTTCTGATCTCGCGTGGCGCTCGCTTTCGGGACCGTCACTATACCCTTCATGGGAGCCTGAACGAGTTGAAGCAGAATATGCCGACCATCTTCTCCCATGCCGTCTGTGCGACCGCGATCGGCCATCTTTATCCGGCACGGCGCGTGCCCCGTCGTTTCTGGGTCCTGACGGCAGTATGTTCGATGCTGCCGGATGCCGATATTATCGGTTTCGCCTTTGGCATCAGATACAGCGACATGCTGGGGCATCGAGGGTTGTCGCATTCTCTGTTCTTCGCAGTAATCGTCGGATGCCTGGTCGCCGGGGTAGCCTTCAGAGATTTACCCGGTAGATTTAACGGGCCGGCCTTGAGCATCTATTTTTCTGTCGTGACGGCGACACATGCGCTGCTTGATGCGCTGACCGATGGCGGATTGGGCGTGGCATTGTTTGCGCCGTTCAGCGCGGAGAGGTATTTTCTGCCGTGGCAACCGATAAAAGTGTCGCCGATCGGACCGTCCTTTTTTAGCTCGCGGGGGTTAGCCGTCCTGGCCAGTGAGATCAGGTGGGTGTGGTTGCCATCTGTGCTGGTGCTGGTCGGTGGGTGGTCGTATCGCAGGATCACAGGACAGAAGGCTGACGAACAATAACGCGGTCCCGCGAAGTGATTACGCCTGACGTGGTCGCCGCACCGGACTGGCAATCAGGCGGCTTGATATCCTCGAAGTTTAAATAAATAGCTCGGCAGTCACGTGGAAGAACTCTGCAAGCTTCTTTGCCTGTGTCTTGCTAATGCTACGCTTTCCATTTAAGACTTCAGATGCTACGCCCTTAGAACCAAATAACTCCCACAAATCAGTCTGCTTAAGTCCACGCGCATCCATCAAATGGTGTAACACTTCTAAGGGCGTAGCATCTCTGGGTTTGTAATATCTCTCTTCAAAGTCTTGAATAAGAGTAACCAGCAAGCGCAACAACATCTCCTCTTCGAGAGATATGTCTTCGCCTTTCTCCATTAACTTTTCAACTATAGCTAGCGTGCGATCATTCTCCTCT
>JANOGZ010001032.1:0-9213 GCA_031406255.1 Pyrinomonadaceae bacterium
CGGCGCGCCGGAAGCAGAGCAACCGAGTCCTTCGCCTGCTAATAGGAATAGCAATCAGCGTCGCACGCCGCCACCGGCACGGACGAATCCCCCGCCAGTGACGGTGATTCCAGAGACGCCGGCTCCTTCACCGACACCGCAGAGCAAGCCGCCCGAGGAAACTCCTCGGACTCCACCGCCAGCAGCAGATAGCTCCCCATCGCTAACCGCGCCGGACACGTTACCCATGCCCGACTAAGCGTTGGCGGTTAGCAGCGTGACCTGCGAGGATGCCTCGCGCGTAAGATATTCGCTCCTCGCCGGCGCATCAGTTTAAACGTGTCCTGGCGCGCCGTGAGAGAGCTTCGCTAACGATCCCGCCCATCCTATCTTCATCTGCAAAATCAAGCGCGATCTCGACCACATAGCAGGGAAGCGCGAAGCGCAGTGAGCGAAGCTTAACGGCGTCCTTCGCCGTGGTCAGCAGCGCGCGGGCACCGCGCCCCCTGGCTTCTCTGACGAGTGCATCCACATCCGCCTGGCGGTACATGTGGTGATCCGGAAATGCTCGCTGATAGTTTGAGATATAACCGTCGTTGCGTAAGTGCTCGAAGAACGCGCGCGGGTTGCCGAGCGCGCAAAACGCGCCGATGGGCTGTGCTAAAGAGACGCTTTCGACAGGGCTCACGGTCGGGGTGAGGCAAGTAGAAGAAAGAGGGCGGGCCTGAAGCGTGCGCATACGTGAGGTGAGGACGACGGCGCGCCCGCCGCTGAATCGTTTCGCCTCCGCGCACAGTGCGTCGAGGTCGCCAGCCATATCAGCACGCGTAATCACGATGCAATCAGCGCGCGCCAGTCCCGCCGGCGGCTCGCGCAGGCGCCCCGCCGGTAAAAGATTTCCTCCGCCCCACGGATCGGTCGCATCCAGCACCGCGATGTTAAGATCACGCGCGATACGCAGATGTTGGAAGCCATCATCGAGGATAAAAATCTCGCTCCCGAAATTCTTTAATGCCCAGCGCGCTGCGGCGACGCGGTCGCGGTCGCTGATTACCGCCGCCGCGCCGAGCAATAGCTCCGCCAGCAGACATGGTTCGTCGCCGCCCTCGCGCACGTCGGCGAGCACACGCTCGCCATCTGAAACGACAACGCGCTTGCCGACATCGGCCCGGCCGTAACCTCGCGTGAGAATGCACGCGCGATGTCCGGCCTGCGCAACGCGACGCGCAAGCCAGACGACGAGCGGGGTCTTGCCGGCGCCGCCAGCAGTGATGTTGCCGACGCTTATCACCGGCGCGTCGATTCTATGCGTGGCAAGCACGCCCGCGCCGTAGAGCATCAGACGCGCGCGCGCGACTGCGCCATAGATGATGCTGAGAGGCGCCAGCCCGGCAACTGCGAGCGTAGTCATCTGGATAATTACGTGTACTTAGGTTTCGAGTGCCAGACGTTCAAATGCGCGTCGGTGCATGAACGCCGAGATCGGATAGCTGATATTCAGTGTTCAGTTTTTCAATGAGATGCGGCGCGAGTAGCTCGATGGTGCGCATCGTCGCACCTCGATTATGTTCGAGTACGGCGCGCGCCTGGTCGCCAATGCGCCGGCGCCGGTCATCATCGCTCAGCAGCTCTTTCAAGACATTGGCCAGCGCTCCGGGCGCTTCCGCGGCAGTGACGGGGGGAAGCTGCACGATCGCACCTTGCTCAAGAAATGCGTCCACGATCGATGAAAAATTCGAAGTGTGCGCGCCGGTGATAATACACCTCGCTGCTTCGGCCGGCTCAAGCACGTTGTGGCCACCGGTGGGCGCGATGCTACCGCCGATGAAAACGAGCGCGGCGAGCGGATAAACGGCGCGCAGTTCGCCGATGGTGTCGAGCAGGATTACTTCACACAGGAAATCGCTGGCATCCGGCGACAGCGGGCGCGTCGCCGCGCTGCGGCGTGCCCAACTCAGACCAGACGCTTCGAGCAGCGCGGAAACTTCGGCGAAGCGCTCCGGGTGCCGCGGCGCAATCAGGAGCCGCGGTCTCTTCTCGCCGAGCGCACCGCGCACATGTCTGAAAGCCTCAAGGACGATACGCTCTTCGGGCGCGTGGGTGCTGGCGGCAACAATCAACGGTCGCCCGTCAGCGAGGCGAAACCGTTCGCGAAGTTCGCCGGTTAAAGCCTGCTCTCCCGTTCCGGAGCTGATATCGAATTTTATATTTCCAGAGACTTTGATGCGCGTCTCGGCCAGACCGAGCGCGCGAATGCGTGCGGCATCCGCGTCCGTCTGCATGATGGCTAAAGAAAGATCATTGACGACGCGGCCGATGAAGCGACGGATCCGCCGGTAGCGGCGAAACGAGTTTTCAGAGATGCGTCCGTTGACCAGTGCGACAGGCGTACGGCGTGCGCGGCACTGGCGTAAAAAATTCGGCCACAGTTCCGTCTCCAGTATCAGCACGACGGATGGATTAATCGCGCGGAGCGCGCGTCGCACAGTCCAGGCCCAGTCAAAAGGAAAGTAGAAGATGAGTGCCGCCTGTCGGCCGAAGACCTCGCGCGCGAGGCGCTGGCCGGTGAGCGTTGTGGTGGAGATGACGAGCGCGTGCGACGGATAGCGATCAAGCAGAGCGTTTACCAGAGGGCGCGCCGCCTGCGTTTCACCAACTGAAACGCAGTGGAGCCAGATCACCGGACGGCCGCCGCTGTCAACTATCGGGAGACGCCCGGTGCGTTCGCTAAAACCCGCCGCGTATTTCCCATGACGCGCGGCGTCGAGGATGAATCGCGGCAAAAGCGCGATGACCCCGCTGGCGAGCAGAACGCTATAGAGGAAATACACGATAAGCGGTCAGCTTTCAGCAACCAGCGGTCGGCAATTAGCCATCAGCGGTTAGGTTTGAAGCTGAAAGCTGACTGCCGAAAGCTGACCGCTTTATTATTTGGCGCGCTCGATATAGCGTCCTTCCAACGGATCGACGCGAATGCGATCGCCATCATTAACGAATGGCGGCACCAGAATGGTAACGCCATTTTCAAGGGTGGCCGGTTTGTTGACGTTCGAGACGGTGGCGCCTCTCATCGACGGTTCGGTGCTCGAAACCGCCAGCTCCAAAGACGGCGGCAGCGTAATGCCGATCGGCGCTCCTTCATAAAACTCGGCTTGAATGTGCAAGCCCGGCGTGAGCCACTGCGCCATATCGCCCAAATCCTCTTCGTTGAGCGCCGTCTGCTCGTAGTTCTCAGTATTCATAAAATGGTGCTGCGAGCCGTCGGAGTAGAGGTATTCCATCTCATGCTGCTCGAGGGAAGCGCGTTCGACCGTGTCGGCCGAGCGGAATCGATGCTCGAAAGATGAGCCGGTACGAATATTTCGCAGTTTGGTCTGCACCATGGCGCGCAGGTTGCCGGGCGTGTGATGACGAAATTCGATAACCTTGCAGGGCGCTCCTTCAAAAACAATGATCATGCCGCGCCGAATCTGAGTTGCGGGAATCGCCATAAGAATAAAGTTCAGCTCCGTGTTAAATAGAAATGCGCTTGCTCTCAGGCAAACGGGTAATAGCTTGAAGGCATCGGCCTCGTTAGCAAACTGCGTAGTCTAGCCAGCGGCGCGCACTTTGTCCAGTCATCAAGCGCGGTGTCTCGACCGGCGTAACCCGTGCTTCCGTGCGCTGCCGAGCGGTGACCTGTGGGACTCTTGGAAAATATTTTACGCGTCGGTGCGCGGCGGTTACTGCTCCGCGTCGCTTGCTCCCTCATCCAGCTTGAAAAAGACGCGCAGCGTAACCTGATATTCGAGGCGACCCTGTTGCAGCCCTCCACGCTGTTCTTCGACGACAAACCACGAGAGATTACGCAGCGACTGACGCGCACGCGTCACGGCCACCTCGATCGCGTGGCTGAAACTCTGGCTGGAGGTCCCGACGATCTCCACCCCTTTGAAGACATTTTCGCCCATACCGTTTCTCCTTCTCAAATTTCATTTACGAAATTTAGAGGTTTTAGTGAAGGGTAATTGTTTGGTTGATTAAAGACGGCCGGACGCTAACACGGGCATTCGAAGAGTGTCAAGAAAGGCACCAGGAGGGGCTCGAGAGCTGGAGCTGACGAAGCCAAAAGAGCGGGCCGCGACATCCGAAGAAGCGCCGGAGGGAGTGGCGCTATAATTCTTGAATGCCTGCCCGCTCTTTTCGGAGGAGCCTACCTTCCTGCCTGATTAAACGTCCGGAAAGAAACAATGTTTCGGAAAAATAGAACGACTTGGGAAGATACCGCCAGAGCGTAAGCCTTCAGGCAGCGCGCGCGCGCAGGGTGCGCCGCTGGCGCGCGATACGATCAAGCCAGTCTTGCGCTTCCTCATAGTAAGGAAAGCGCTGTTCCTCGGCACGAAAGGCTTTCGTATGGTAATAGCGCCGACCATTAATCAGCCGTGCGGGATGCTTAATATGGAGCATTTCGTGATAAAGGATATATTCGACGAACCACTCGGGAACGTCGCGCGCATCCAGAGTTTTGCTGATCACGATGGTGTTATGTACGCCATCATGATGACCGAGAATACTACGCGTGCGACGCTGCGACCAGGTGAGGGTCGGCTGAGGCAATTGACGATTGAAATAGCGGCGATTGAGACGCACGAACATCCGGTCGAGGTCATAGTAGCTGCCGCGCGCCGAGGAAACCATTTTGCGCCCGCGCCGGCGACGGGCAATATCAGAAGCCCTGAGAACCTGCGATGTACAAGCATAATCGCGGTAAATACGATCGTGGACTTCGGGCGTCGGCCGGCGCAATAATTTGGCGATAAGAATGAAGGCGAGTGCGCGATGCACGCTCAGCGGAGCATCCTTAAAGATATCGGAAATGCGCACATAGACGCGGCCCGAACGAAGCCGAACAGTATGGTGGAGCCCGGCGTAAGGGTAAAAACGAACATCAACGTCAGGCGTCGGACGGTTTCGCGCGAGCTGGCGGAAAGCATCAACGAACAGGGGGCAGAGATGAGACTGAGGTTCTGACATAACGAAACCCTTTGGTAGAGGTCGGCGAATAGCCTTCACGATGATGGCTAGAGTGCTGACGGTTGGCCGCCCTTCGCAGAAATTGAAGGGCACGGTTCAGCTATCAGGCGCGGCCTTCGCCGCAAGATTTTGCTTGAACGCTGCAAGCCATATTACGGGTGCGGCAGCGGGGCGTCAAATGGCCGGCGGGCATGGTTCGCTAAGCTGTTGAATGGCCATTAAATGACGACGGGAGTTGCGCTCAGCCACGGCACGGACCTTTTAAGGTGGGGCGTTAAGTGTATTACTTATAGCTGTTTAGCTCGCGCAGGTTGAGGCGTTTTTTAAGTAGTACGGCTAACTCTTGTGAAGCCTTCGATTAGAGGTTCAAGCGGAGCACCACTGTGGGGGAAGAACGTCCTTCAAGACCGTTTGCGTGCCTTTTCTTTAATCCGTTATACTTCACGGGGTGGATGCCTCTCCGGGATTTCCCGAGAGGCACCGGGCGTCCCAAGTAAATTCTTGACAGGTGGTAAGATGGACTGTATTAAATTGATTACCCGGCTGCGTGTATTGCCAGGCGCGGCCGCAGTCCAATCTTATCGCGCGCGCGCCGCATAGCTTAATGGCAGTTCGGAATTCGACACCATCTTCGGCAGACTGGACTCCCGACGCGCGCGGGCAGGCCGTGCTGTCGGCCATTATCAAGGAGCATCTGGGGACAGGTGAGCCGGTCGGGTCGCGCACCGTCTCTGAGCGCTGTGCGGGGGCTGCCGGGTGGAGTTCCGCCACGATCCGTAATGTCATGGCCGAGCTGGAGGAGGCCGGGCTGGTCGAGCAGCCGCACACGTCTGCCGGACGTGTTCCGACCGATAAGGGCTACCGCTTTTATGTGGATCACATGGTCGGAAACACGCGTCTGTCGCGCGCCGACCTGACGGCCATTGATCGCGTCCTGGCGGATTCACGGCCCGAAGGAAGCGGCGCGCCGGGCCGTTTGATGGAAAGATTTTCGCACCTTCTATCAGAGCTATCAGAGAATGTCGGTATCGTCGTATCGCCGCCCCTGACCGATAATCGGTTGCAGCATATAGAATTCTTGAAACTAGCAGACGATCGTATTCTGGTCGTCCTGGTTTTCTCTTCAAACGCTATCCAGAACAGATTCATCCGCATTGATGAGCCGTTAACTCAGGACGAGCTTGAACGAACGGCGCGCTACCTGAATACGGAATTTAGCGGCAAAAGCCTGGCTACCATACGTGCTGAGATAGTGGCGCTGATGCACGAGGAAAAGGCGCTTTATGATCGTTTGCTGCACAATGCAGCGCTGCTCTGCGAGAGGAGTTTAGAAGGCGAAGAGTCCGCGACGGGAGATGTATATGTTGATGGCGCATCCAATATCCTCGCCAAGCCGGATTTCAACGACATCGAGCGTTTGCGTGAGCTGTTCCGCACCTTTGAAGCGAAGTCTCGACTCGTCAAAATTCTCAACGAATGCCTCGCGCGTGATCGCACCTTTGGCGACGTTCATGTTGTCATCGGACGCGAGCATAGTGCTCCCTCGATGCAAAACTGCGCGCTGATCACCGCGCCTTACCGGATCGGCAATGTCGGCGAAGGAATCGGCACGATCGGTGTGGTCGGCCCGATGCGTATTGAATATGCGCGGATGATGGCGGTCGTCAACTATACGGCGCGACTTCTCGAACGCATGTTGCGTGAGGAGTCCTCACGCGTCTGAAACCAGCGGTGATATCTTCCGGTTGGTTGCCGAAGGGAAGCGCGGTGCGCTTGGTAGCAGATCGAAAGATTCTTCGAGCAAAAATAATTATGGTGAACAAGAGAAGACAACCGCGGAGTCGTATTCCGATACGCTTCCTCGACGAAGAAGGTAAGGACGGAGGCGACGCCGCAACCGCCCCCGACGGCGAACCCGGCGACGGCGGCCTCACGCCGGAGGAGATCGGGCGCTCCTCTAGCTACGAGGATGAAACCGAGGTGCGGCGGCGCATCGACCGCGGCACAGAGGACGACAGCACGGGCGGACGCGAGCGGGCCGACGACGCGGATGCCGCTGGCGCCCCGCATCCGTCAGACCTTCCCGAGCATCGCGAAGATCAGGATACACTGGCAATGGAGGAAGATGGGGCAGACGACGGGCTTAGCGCGCCGGAGGACGCCAGCAACAGTTCACCCGAGGCGGCTCCGCGCAGTAGTACTACTGATCCTGCCTCCGGCCCGATGCTTGCCGAGTTGATCGCAACCCGCGCCGAACTGCGACGCATTGAGACCGAACTGAAAAACATCGAAAGCGAACGGGCGGATGAGCGCCAGGAGTATCTCGAAAAGCTGGCGCGACGCCAGGCCGATTTTGAAAACCATCGAAAACGCGTCGAGCGCGAACGGGGTGAAACTTACAATCAGATTGTCGGCGAGGTGATCAGCCATTTATTACCGGTGATGGATAATCTGCGCCGCGCGCTCGACGCGGAGGCTTCCGTCGAGGCCAGCGAATCAAAAGAATTTCGCCACTTTCTTCATGGCGTCGAGCTGATCAACAAACAATTAAACAGCGTGCTTGAAAGCATGGGGATCGAAACCGTGGCGACCGTCGGGCAGCCTTTCGATCCACACGTTCATGAAGCCGTTGCTATCGAACAGACAGATCGTTTTGAACCTGATATTGTAATGGAGGAGATTGCGCGCGGCTACCGCCTGGGCGATAAGCTCCTGCGCCCGGCGATAGTCAAAGTCGCGGCGAGATAAGATAATACGAAAGGTTTGGTTTCCGGCTTCCGGCCCCAGACCCACATGTTAATTTTCTGGAAACCACTATGGGTAAAGTCGTTGGAATTGATTTAGGAACTACTAACTGCTGCGTCGCCGTCTTAGAGGGCGGCGCAGTGCAGATCGTGCCTAATAAGGAAGGCGGCCGCACGACGCCGACCGTGGTCGGTTTCACGGATAAAGGCGAACGTCTTGTCGGACAGATCGCCAAGCGTCAGGCCGTCACGAACGCGGCTAATACCGTCTATGCTGTCAAGCGCCTCATCGGCCGCAAATTTAATGCGCCCGAGGTAAAGCGCGCCTCGGAGACCTCACCGTTCGAGATCATCGATTCACAAAACGGCGATGCGCGCATCCGCGTGCAGGGACGTGTTTACAGCCCGCAGGAGATCTCCGGTATCGTTTTGCAGCGGCTGAAAGCGGCCGCGGAGGACTTTCTCGGCGAGGCCGTTACCGAAGCCATCGTGACCGTGCCGGCCTATTTTGATGATACGCAGCGGCAGGCGACCAAAGACGCAGGCAAGATCGCCGGACTAAAGATCGAACGTATCATCAACGAGCCGACGGCCGCCGCGCTCGCTTACGGCCTCGGTCGCTCGGAATCGGAACGGATCGTCGTCTACGATCTCGGTGGCGGAACGTTCGACGTCTCGATTCTCGAAATGAACGATGGCGTCTTTGAAGTTCTGTCGACTTCCGGAAACACTTTTCTCGGCGGCGAGGATTTCGACGAGCGTATTATCGGCTGGATGGTCAGCGAGTTTCGCAGCGAGACCAGCGTCGATCTACGCCAGGACCGGCTCGCGCTGCAACGTCTGAAGGAGGCCGCTGAGCGCGCCAAGTGTGAGCTGTCTTCGCTGACTGAGACCAATATTAATCTCCCCTTCATCGCCGCCGACGCTTCCGGGCCGAAGCACTTTAACAAGACGCTAACGCGCGACGAGTTCGAACAGCTCGTCGCTGACCTCGTCGAGCAAACAATCGAACCGTGTCAGAAAGCGCTGTGGGATGCCAAGCTGCAGCCGAACGATATTGACAAAGTGCTGCTGGTCGGCGGTCAAACGCGCTCGCCGATCATCGGGCGCACGGTGCGCGAGATCTTCGGCCGTGAACCATCGGCGGAAATCAACCCCGACGAGGTGGTGGCGATGGGGGCGGCCATTCAGGGCGGCGTGCTTACGGGCGATATCAAAGACATCGTGCTGCTCGACGTGTTGCCGCTCAGCCTCGGACTGGAGACGCGCGGCGGCCTCTTCACCAAGATCATCGAGCGCAATTCGACCATCCCCTTGCGCAACAGTCTGACGTTCACCACGGTGGTCGATAATCAATCATCGGTCGAGATTCATGTGTTGCAGGGTGAACGTGAGATCGCGCAGGGCAATCGCTCGCTCGGCAAATTCGAGCTCGTCGGCCTTCCGCTCGGACCGCGTGGATCCGCGCAGATCGAAG
>JANOGZ010000367.1:0-1421 GCA_031406255.1 Pyrinomonadaceae bacterium
GTCAGATAGCCGAATTCGTCGGGACACGCACGGTTGTGATTCCTGCGGGAAGCAACGTCACCATCCAGCTCGGTGAAGAAGCGACCCTCACCTCAGCTACTGTGACGGCAGCTACTGTGACGGCGGCCGGCGTCACGACCCTGGTCCCGATCAACCCGGCCTCCGCGGGAGCACCGCCCCCTGGATACACTGTCTTCGGCGGCGCAAACGCCGCGGTTGATATCTCAACGACCGCGCATGTTGAAGGAGCGCTCATCGTCTGCGGCATTTTCAAAGGAATCGCGGATCCGGCCGTGTTCGCCAACCTGCGCATGCTGCACGGCGAAGCAGGGACACTTATTGACCGCACGATCCTCGCGCCCGATCCGGCTGCGCCCGATTTCGCGTCCAGAAAGGTTTGCGCGAGGGTCAGCTCGCTGAGTCCGTTTGTGCTCGCGATCGCGCGTCCGCAAACGATCAGCGGGCGCGTCATAGATTCCACCGGCGCGGCGCTCAGTAGCGTGACGATGACCTTGAGCGGTTCGCTGACGGGGACCGTCACGACCGATCCGGGCGGAAATTACGCGTTCACGAATCTCGCGCCGAATGGCAATTACACTGTCACTCCCTCGCGGACAAACTTCATTTTCGCTCCACCGAGCTTGAGTTTCGCCAATCTCGGCAGCGATCAGACGGCCAACTTCACCGGTACGCTCGTCAACTTTACGATCGGCGGCCGGGTGACGGACCCGGGTGGTAACGGCATCGGCGGTGTCTCGATCACGCTTTCCGGCGCGCGCACCTCGATCACCACCACTGATCCGAACGGCGCCTACGCCTTCACAAACGTTGCGGCCAGCAGTGATTACACGGTGTCACCCGCGCGCTCCGGCTTCGTCTTTACGCCTGCCCGCCGCGACTTCGCCAACTTGATCGCCAGCCAGCAGGCCGATTTTACAGGCGAGATACCGACCGTGCCGACGCCGACGCCGACGCCTGTCGTCGAAGGATTCGAAGGCAACCAGCGCGATCCGGAGAAGTTCAATCTCGGCGCGGTCACCCAGGACCCGGCCACCATTGACCCGCGCGTCACCGTCGAGCAGAAGAACGGGAAGCTCGTCATCACGCCCGTCTCCTTAACCGACCAGCCCAGCGCCAACGGCTACGTCACGGTCAAGCCGATCGATTTGACGACCACCCCGACCGTCACCGTCCAGGTCGTCCAGACTACAGACGGTGACGGTGCCGAGACCCGCTTCGGTCTCGGTAACGATGCCCAGGACAACTACACCTTCATCGTCACCCAGGGCACTACCGCTGACCTGACGCCGAGCGCCTCAGGCGGTGGTGAGGCGAGGGCGGCGTCCACCGGCGGCGTGCGCCCCAAGGACGGCGCGCCCGTGCAGTTGCTGCAGTTCCAGACGACTCTGGGCGGCCAGAAG
>JANOGZ010000381.1:0-2589 GCA_031406255.1 Pyrinomonadaceae bacterium
TGGGCAAGCTTGTTATCAGCGAAGATTCCAGCGCGCAGCTTATCCCCGGCGTTAGATGCCTATGTGTTCGGCATCGCCTTTAGTTAGGGTATGCAGAGTTAAGAGTATCTTTGGGACGAGTGGCTTCAAATCAGCTAACCGATTTGATGTGGCATGTAGAACTAAAACGGCGACATTGAATTTGGGCAGGTTCTGCTGAAATGACAAGTTCCGATCAACTGTAATGAAGACATCGAATTCTTTTTCCGCAAGGGTTAGTAGCACACCGTTCTTAATGCCCGCCCACCCCATTTGCGGAACGGTTTTGACATCGTGTCCTTCTAAATCTTTAGCTAATCGTCGGTCAATACATTCATCTAAAAGAAGCTTCACTTTAGGCCACCATCTTCACAATTTGATCTTCAGCTTCTTCCAAAAAGGCGATCACCTGCTCTTTAGTGACAGTGGGGAAACCCTCTAAAAAATCATCGATGGATTCTCCAGCTTTGAGGTAATCTAACAGTGTTTGGACAGGCACTCTAGTTTTAGCGAATACCGGAGTCCCGCCCATAACGTCGGGTGATGCAGTGATGATTGGCTCTTTCATGGTGTTATGGTATCTAAATGGCCTTCTGCTAATCAAGGGCGGCATCTAACAACGGCATGCACCCGACCGCGAATAGCGTGCCTCTCATCGAGAGCTTGGATGGTTTCGAGGTTGAGTGCGCGGCGGGTGATGCCGGGCGTTAGATTTCCACCGCTCTGGCATCCTCTTATTCTAATTGCTAAACTACTGGCCTGAGAGGTAACTAATATGGCAACTGAAACTATCACTCTTGAAGTTGATTCTGAAACGGCTCAAGCTTTCAAATCTGTACCCACTGATGAGCGGCAGAAGTTACAAATCTTGTTGGGCATTTGGCTAAAAGAATTTGCCAAAGCCGATAGTGTTTCTTTGAAAGCAACAATGGATGATATGAGCGAGAAAGCGCAAAGTAGAGGGCTAACACCTGAAATCTTAGAGTCAATACTTGGGGAAGAATGATTTGCGCTTAGTCTTCGATACCAACGTAATCGTGAGCGCGGCTTTGCTTGCCAGTTCTGTTCCCAGACAAGCTTTTCACAAGGTTCTTGATGAAGGAACAATACTGATTTCCGTACCAACGTTGCTCGAATTGGCTGAAGTCCTTAGTCGCAAGAAGCTCGATAGATATTTGCTTGAAGAGGAGCGGATGCGCTTCCTAATAGCGTTACTTAAAGAGGCTGAATTGGTTGAGATTACCGAAGAAATAACAGATTGTCGGGATGCCAAAGATAATAAGTTTCTGGAGTTGGCGGTTAGCGGAAGGGCAGATTTCATCATCAGCGGCGATAATGATCTACTTGTGCTCAATCCTTCTCGCGGAATATCAATTCTAAAGCCTAAAGAATTCTTGAGTCGTTCCTGAAGGGAAGAAATCTAACAAGTCATTGGAGCGGACTGCCAATTAGCAGGATTTCTAAAGATCAAGTATGCAGGCAGCCGCTCAATTCCGGCGTTAGGCGGCTGTGTTGACATAGTCCTCAGATACAGGAACATGCTTGCGGAGGCATTATGAATGTGCAGACTAAGCCCATGAAAGCTTCTTTCCACTCTGTTACTCCTTTAATTCCCGCTGGGCGTGACCTTGTTGCTGCGCTCGCCTTCTACACTGAGCAGATGGGCTTCTCCATTGTTTGGCAAAGTGATTCTATGGCAGGCATTGCGCGCGATGGCGTTGGGTTCAATCTCGTGGAGAACAGCAATCAACAGTGGGCAGAGAATGCGAGCTTCAGTATAGGCGTTTCTGACCTCGAAGCCCTTTACCAAGAGTATCGCAGTATTTCAGCGAGGGTCGGCGCGTTGGAAACGAAAGCTTGGGGGCGGCGGGAATTTCATCTGATTGCACCCTCTGGGGTCGCATTTCAGTTCTACCAACGCGACGCCGCCTAACAACGGCATACACCCGACCGCGATTCAGCGCCCCTCTCATCGCAAGACTTGTCGCTGCTGGTGTTGAGTGCGCGGCGGGTGATGCCGGGCGTTGGGCGGCTGAGTTGAACATCTAGCAAACTACTTCTATGGACAAGTTGAAGCGCCTTCAGACATCGGAATTAGATCGCCTGAGCGGTTATCTTGATGCAGCGCAGCACGTCTTTATGAATGGGCAGCTTGATGTAACGCTAGATGCCGCTTGCTTCGATGTGTTAGACAACAATGTTGCAGATGAAGATGTGATTCGCGCCGCTTATCCTGACGGGTTTAATCCGATCGAACATCGTGTGGAGCGCACGCTAGAGGAAATGGTTGCTGATGTGAATGATACGTTGAGCCTTTTTCGGGGTTTTTGGAATCCCGAGCACGCGAATATCCCTGACATTATCGAAAGTAAGTTGCGAGATGGATATTGGCAGCATGTTAAATGCTGTTTCGATTACACAGGTGCTCGCATTGTGGAGTTGGGGCGCGATGTACCTTATGTGAATATTTGGGGAGGATTCACATACATCCTTTATGCTCGTGATATGAGCAGGTGTATGCTTCTGGTTGGGAATGTTTGTGATTAGCGCACGCCGCCCAACAACGGCATG
>JANOGZ010000409.1:0-4725 GCA_031406255.1 Pyrinomonadaceae bacterium
GGTTCGACTCACCGCACGGTCATTTAAAAGCATCTCGACGCGCCACGTGCCCGGCGGCGCAGCCGCCCCCAGAGTGCAGCGGCATGCAGTCGCCCACACGGTCTTGTCGGTTGTCCGCGTCTCCCATGAGTTCTGCCTGACGACGCGCCCGGCGGGATCGATCCAGTTGCACCTCAACGACAAGTTTTCGGCGGTTGGCACACGCTCGAGCGTCACGCGGTAAAAAAGTTCGCGCCCGTCGCGCGTCACCGTGCCGAGATTCCCGCCGTCGTCCACGGCGCGCGTGATGCGTCCCGGCTCGACGGCCGCGACGGCGGCGAAGGCTCGACGAAGACGCTGAACGAAGACGCCGACGAGTAGAATTATGACGAGCAGCGCGGCGACGCTTGCCCCGATGATCCGAAATCTTCGCCGTCTCTCGGCGGCGAGCGCTTTCTCATAGCGCTCTTGCGCTTGTGCTTCTGCCTCGCGCCGCTCTAATTCCCGCATCGCGGGATCGAGCAATTCGACCGGCAGCCTGAGTTCTTCCAGAATCTCCACGACTTGCTCACGACCGAGGCGTTCACGCTCGTCCCGTTCACGAAGTTGAGATTGCCTGCTAACTTCGGCGACGACACGCGCCACTTGCGATTCTGTCAGTTGGTTGCTCATGTTCTCTAAAACCATAAACTTGTGACTGGCGCTCAGTCGAGATTATACCATGTGATTTTCGCCTCACAGCCTTCGACGGGAAGCATGAATCTTACCCTGGCAAAACGCCACGGCAAAAATGTCGATTTACCTCGCGGGAAATAAGCTGCTACCATTAGAACAATGACCATGGGGAATCATAAATTCGCCGTCAGACGCACCATCACAGGATTAGGCTTATTTGCATTGCAGCCCATCCCGGCCGGGAAGCGCATTATCGAGTACACCGGCCCGCTCATCACCAGCGAAGAAGTAGATAAAAGGCGTGGGAAGTATTTCTTTGAAATTAATGAGAAGTTCGCGATTGATGGCAGTCCGCGCAGCAACACTGCCCGCTATATCAACCACTCGTGTCGACCAAACGCCGAAGCGATTGTTTCCGGTAGACGAGTGTGGATATGGTCGCAGAAGGCTATTAAAGCTGGCGAAGAAATTACATATCATTACGGCAAGGCATATTTTGACGACTACATCCGACCCGTCGGCTGCAAATGCAAAAAGTGTATTGCTCAGCCGAAACAGAAGACACCGAAGTTTCGCAAAAGTAAGGTTTGAGGAAACGTCTGAGGATTCGAGTCGAACGAATAAGAATGGAGCTATTTTGAGAAGAACATACTCTGCGCTGATGACATTCCTGATGTGCTGCCTGGCTTACCAGTCTGTGGCGCGCGCCCAATCCGGTAATAACAGCCTCTCCCATTTAACGATTTACACTGCCGGCATCGCCGAGGTCTTAGAAGAGCGCACCGTTGAATTGCAGCAGGGTCTCAACACGATCGAATGGCGGAGCCTGATGCCTAAAGCGTATATCCGCACCGTGCGCGTGCTGGCTGAAGACGCAGAGGTTGTGCGGCAGGAGGTGACTTATGATGGCGCGCAAGTGAACAACGAAAAATCGCCCGTGTTGCATCTGGTGATTCGGAGTCGAGGGGCGACTGCGCGCAAACGCGTCCAGGTTGATTACCTCGCGCCCAATATCTCCTGGCAAAACGATTACGCGCTGGTGCTTGAGCCGATACCAAACGGCGAAACTCCAACAGCGGCCACGGTGGATTCGTGGGTTTCGCTGTACAACAACACGGGCGTCGACCTCGCCGCTCGTACCGTCGACCTTGTCGCCGGAGAGATCGCGTTATTACCTGACGGTGCGGGCGGCAGTTATCGTGCTGAATACACGGCCCAGTCGAATATCTCACCCCGCGCTGCAAGCGACTATGCGGAAACGGACGTATCCAGCGGCACTTCTTATGCGGAGGTCAGCAGCCTGAGCGCGTTCAATCGCTTCACGCTCGGCGACAATATCAATCTCAACGCTAATGTCCCGGTCAGCCGTTTCCCCATCTTCCAGCGCGCGCGGCTCGCAATCATCCAGCGCCTGATCTTCGAGAACGCTCATGACGCGCAAACGCTGGGTCGCGGCGGCTTCATCCTGTTGCCGCGCGGATTGGAAGTGCGGCTCGTCGCCAGGAACACGACCAGTTCGCCGATGGCCGCCGGACTGGTCACGATTTATCAGCGGACAGGCCCGTTAGCCCAGGTCGTCGGCCAGGATCGCATCTCCTTCACGCCACAGAATGCCGAGTTCAGTGTCACGCAAGGGCGCTCCGCAACGCTCTTCGGCACACGTCGCGTGCTTGAACGGCGCGTCGTCAACTATCGCGACAAGGAGAACAACAGTCGAGACAAGCTGGTGACCAGAGTCGAAGTGGTTTTGCTCAACCGCGGGTCGCGACCTGCCGAAGCATTCGTTCGTGAAGGCATCGAGCGGTACGACGACAATCAGTGGAAGATCGTCGAAAGCACAGTGCCGGGCGAACAACTCGGAGCCAACACCGTGCAATTCAAAGTCAGTGTTCCAGCAAATAATAGAACGACCGTTATTTATACGGTTGAATGCGAGTAAGACTAATACCCGCATCGCTACAGTTAAATGAAGAATCATTCGCGGACTACTGCCGGGGCCATGATCAGCCCGGCGCGTCAGGATGGAGGAAACCCGCAGCTTCTAACCGCCGCGTAACAGCCCATTGCCGCGAACTCGCGCATGAGCGTTCCTCTTGTGAAAGTTGAATGAGCGCTCGCCGCTGAGTTCGTGGCTGGTTTTGTAAACTTTTGAAGGGGTTGCTGAGATGAATGAAATACTTACTTCCCTGTGCCTGGTGTTTCTTTTGGCTGGCCCGCCGTCGGCGGGGGGCGGCATCGAGGTCTCCCCGAAGAACAACAGCGAGAGAGAGATTCAGACCAAAAGGCAGTTGGAGCGGCTGATCAAAACGCATCGGCTATCGAAATGGATCTTCACTCGGAAGGTGATGATCGATGAAAAAGAAAGAATCCCGCACAGCCATCCGGTGTTAACACTCAACACCCGGTACTTGAACGACGACCTGCGTCTCATGTCTGTTTTTGTCCACGAGCAGCTCCACTGGCACGAGGAGAAGTATCCCGAGCAGAGGGACAGAGCCATGGAAGAATTGAAAGTCATTTTCCCCGACGCCCCGGCGAAGCCTCCCGCGGGGGCCAGGGACAAAAGCTCTACCTATCTCCATCTGATAGTTTGCTACCTGGAGTACGAGGCCATGAAAGAATTGGCCGGGGCGGACAAGGCGCGGGAGATAATGGGGAGCTGGCCCTATTACACCTGGGTGTATCAGACGGTGCTCAGTGATGGTCCGAAGATCAAGGCAGTGATCGAAAAGCATAAGCTATCGACCTGAGCGTGGCTCGGCTCCGATGCCGCGTCCTGCCAGGTCGCTGGACCGGACGCGCACCCGGCAGGCTTCCCGATGTTCAGGTTGATAGCGCGCCGGTTAGCTCTCCCTCCGGGGGCGTCGCCCAAGTCAACCCGGGACGGAGACCCTTCTTTTTTCGGCGCATAAGCAGCATCGCGCCAGTCCCCACCCGGAGCGAATTCCGTACTACGTTGTCAGCTCCGCCGACCATCACGGCACGACGGCTTAAGCTTGCACCCGACCTGATTCTTCCATAAGATGATGCTCGTCTTTCTTGTCCATGAGACCCCATGCCCGCACTCGTCGAGACGCTCTCCAGCTATGTGCCCGCCCTCATTACGCGCCGCTTGGCGGGCAACTCGAACCGATTCACCGAACCCACCACCGAAAGATTTTCCGCCGCCGTTCTGTTTGCCGACATCTCGGGCTTTACCGCCTTGACCGAACGCCTCGCCGCACGCGGCCCCGCCGGCGCCGAGGAGATGACCCAGCTGCTCAACACCTACTTCGGTCAGTTGGTTGATTTGATCACCAGTCACGGCGGCGACATCGTCAAGTTCGCCGGCGATGCCGTGCTCGCGCTCTGGCCGACGACGGTGACACACGAGGACCTCGCCACCCTGACCCGCCGCGTCGCCCAGTGCGGCCTCGCCGTCCAGCAGCGTCTCGATGATTATCAAGTCGCCGAAGGTGTGCGTCTTTCGTTGAAGCTGGCGATCGGCGCGGGCGACGTCTCGACCATTATCTTAGGTGGCGTCTTTGATCGCTGGGAGCCGCTCGTCGCGGGTGCGCCGCTGGCCCAGGTCGGTGTGGCCAATGATCATGCGGCAGCGGGACAGATCATCCTCTCACCGGAGGCGTGGGCGCTGGTCGAAGACGCCTGCGTCGGGCATACAGAAGATGGCTACGTCCGCCTCGAAGCGGTGCGCGCGCCGCTGCCCCTGCAAGCTTTAGCGCAGCCGACGCTTGGCAAAGATGCGGCGGCCGCGCTCCGCGACTTCCTCCCCGGCGCGATCCGCTCGCGCCTCGATGCCGGGCAGAGTGACTGGCTGGCGGAGTTGCGGCGCGTCACGATCCTGTTCATCAACCTGCCGGATTTCAAGTACGACACGCCGCTTGCTCGATCACAGGAGGCGATGTGCGCGTTGCAAACGAACCTGTACCGCTACGAGGGCAGCATCAACAAGATCAGCGTCGATGACAAGGGGGCATCGCTGTTGGCGATATTGGGGCTGCCGCCGCTGTCGCACGAAGACGATGCGGCGCGCGGGGTGCGGGCGGCGCTGGCGATGCAGGCCGATCTCAG
>JANOGZ010000424.1:0-1411 GCA_031406255.1 Pyrinomonadaceae bacterium
CAGACGCCGTGGGGCGGCGTCAAACACAGCGGTCTCGGCAGAACGCATGGCCGCCTCGGTCTGCTCGAGCTCGTCGCGCCCTATCACATCCACGTCAACCACATGGCGCGCATTCGCGACGTGTGGTGGTTCAACTACACGCCGCGCGCCGCGCAGCTGTTTCGCGGCATCGCGCGAAGGTTCACCACCGGCTCCCTGCTCCAGCCGCTTCTGCTTTCACCGCAGCTGATTCGCCGTCTTTTCGAGCGTCACAAATAAACACGCCCTCCGCCGGGAATGGCGGAGGGCGTAAGTTCATGAAGCTTGAGTCAGCCAAAGCCCGGATGCCTTCTGCGGAACGCGTTTCCCAGAAAGCATCCGGGCTCGACGTTTCGCACAGGATCAGGCGACCGCCACCCATCCATTTTCACCCAATTCGCCCCACGCCCTCCGATTTCCAATTTTTTGGAAAAAATACATAAAGATGGAAGCCCGTCGGGTGCGGCGACGTGTGTTGCTGGTGGGGAGCAAAAAAGGCGACGATTTGGCGCGTCGCCAGTCGCTGCTGTCCGCGACACTCTTTGCTCCGTCTAAATCTACCCTTTCAACCCCCGCGCGATCAGATTACCTCAAGCGCCGAACTGGCACGCCGACCCATCCGCTAACCTACTCCGATTTAGACATTTGCGGCGAATTTTTATCTTGCGCGCCGCTCAGAATTTGCTATATTACATAACCCCCGGATCAAAAGGTTTTATAGTAGTATCACAAGGCTGGGGTTTCTTTGCCAGTCCTTCCTCGCGCTCAATCAAGGGTCGAAATGGCCGCCGTGCGATCCGGCCATTTGTAAATCTTTCAAGATGTTTTGGTTGATGCCCGCTCACGTCATCCGTGAAGCGAGTCTTTATCTCTTTCACCACCAATCTCTGACTGCGGATAATGAGCTATCTCATAACGGCTATCCTTCTTGCACAAAGCCCCGCAACGGAGTCCGCCTGCAGGCGACGGATTTCTTCACTCTCTACCAGCCCAACCTTTCAGGAGATAAATGATGAAGAAGATTTTCGCCCTATTCGCTATGATCGCGGTGTGTGCCGTGACGCTGATGCCGACGCTCGTCGAGGGACAAGGCGGCGGGCAATCTAAAATCCGCAAGAGCCAGAGACCGATTCCCAATCAATACATTGTGGTTTTCGAGGACTGGGCCACCGGAGTTGGCGAGTTTTCGACCGCCTCCGACCTCGCCGCTGAAATGGTGACGACTCATGGCGGGGAGGTCGAGCATGTGTACAAACACGCCACCAAAGGCTTCTCGGCTCGCATATCCAAGGCCCAGGCGGAAGCGCTCAGCAAAGACTACCGCGTCAAGTTCGTCGAAGAAGACAGCGTGGTCTTCGCAACAACCACACAAACCGGTGCGACATACGGTCTC